>RFZJ01000156.1 GCA_009920765.1 Planctomycetota bacterium
TTGATGACATAATTCGTCTGCACAACCCACAAGTGGCTTGCGTGCTTCTTGGTACTAACGACCTCAATTCCCAAACTTCTGAAGTTTTCGCAAAAAACCTTGAATCGATTATTGTTAAGTTGCTGGCCAACAAGACAATACCGGTAATCACAACAGTGCCCCCCAGGCGAGGGAAAGATGCTCTCGTGCTGCAATACAACGAGTCTGTTTGGAAGCTCTGCGAAAAACACAAAATCCCAGTTATCGATTACCATGGTGAGATTATGATGCGCCGACCCAACGACTGGGATGGCAAATTAATTAGTAAGGATGGTGTTCATCCCTCAGCTATCGAGTCCGCCGGGCCCGCATCTGAAGCCAACCTTAAAGAGGGTGGTTACCTTTTGCTCGGTTGGGCTACATTGAACAAAATGATGGAAATTAAACGCGAAGTGATCAGCCGCTAAAACAACTACAAACAATAATTAAACTCGAACAATAAACCATTGAACCTTCAGCCTAAGAAATTTTTCTTTATATCGATGTAATTACTGATCTTTACTTCTTCGCTTTAGCCTTGCCTGTATCTTTAGTTTGAGTTGCGCGCTTCCAATCAATCTTGACATCATTTTTTTGGGGCTCACCCTTGGTACTACGGCCATCCTCAATGTACTTCTCCAAAAGGCTAGTCAACTTCTTTACTGCTTCAGGTTGTTTGTCTTGCAGATTAATTCTCTCGCCAATATCGTTGCTGAGATCGAAAAGTTGCACTTCGGGCATCCCAGGTTTTACAGTTCCAGGGCGTGGTTCACTCCAACCGCCCGAATCTTTGCATAGTAATAACTTCAAATTCCCCTGACGAACTGCAAATGTGCCATTCACCGAGTGATGCACCAAAGCTTCCCTTAGAGTAGTTTTATCCGACCCTAGTAATGCAGGAAGAAAACTGACACTATCCTCGCCTGCATTTGCTGGAAGCGGCACATTAAGGATATCTGCACAAGTTGCCATCAGATCAGTAAGACAAAGAAGTTGATCAGATTTGGTACCTGGTTTCACCTTTGCGGGCCAGCGAGCAATAAAGGGAATATGATGCCCACCTTCAAAAATATCTGCTTTATGACCACGGAAAAGATGACTCGGATTATGCCCCTTGGAAAGCAACTCAGGGAAATCAGCCTGCGGCGAGCAACCATTATCGCTGGTAAGTATGACAAGGGTGTTATCCGCAATTCCCTGACGATCAAGCTCTAGAAGAATCAAACCCAAGCTGTGATCGGTCTGCATTACAAAATCGGCATAGTAATTAAGACCACTTTTGCCCTGCCAATCTTTGGTGGGTGCAACAGGAGTATGAGGCGAAGCCAAGGGCAGATAAAGGAAGAAAGGTTTGCCAGCCTTGGCATCAACACTACGAGCCTTTACAAAATCAATCGCCTTAGTGGTAAGTTTGGGCAGAACGTCTTCAACTTCAAAGTCTGGCGCTGCAGGGCCCTTACGGCATTTCCCTTTTTCTCTTCCAAGAAACATGGGGAAATCTTTCTCCACTGTGGGAAGCTTGGCGACCCGATCATTCTCGATGAAAGTGTAAGGCACCATATCTAAAGAAGCGCTAATGCCATAGTAATAATCAAAACCCACGCTGTTAGGCCCATTCTTAATCGGCTTGGAATAGTCAACATTATGAACCTGGCTGGCGGACTCGATGTTTAATTCAGCAACATCCTTGCCTTCCTTTTTAACCCAGTCCATGCCTAAATGCCATTTCCCTATGCATGCGGTGTTATAACCTTGGTTCTTTAGTAACTGAGCGGTGGTCAGCCTGCCCTGTTCAATAAGTCTCGGGCTAAGGCCACCGAGCACACCACTTTGCAACTTGGTGCGCCAGTTGTAACGGCCTGTCATAATCCCATAACGAGTGGGCGAACAAACAGAGGAGCTTGAATGTACATCGGTAAAAATCATACCCTTTGCTGCAAGGGCATCCATGTGCGGTGTAGCAATTTTACCCTGCGGATTAAGGCATTTAACATCGCCATAGCCAAGGTCATCGCACAGCACATAAATAATGTTGGGTGCGGGATTAGGTGCAGAATGCAATTGAGGAATAAAAGCAAATGTCAAAGCCAAGCAAAGTAAAATATTTTTCACAACGATCACCTTTGGGATGAAGATAAACTCAAAAAACCAGAAAATCAAAACCTGACAGTATGATAAACATTCCCACTTTTGGCATTAACCTCTTTGTCAAAAAAAGTCGGCTATTAATTCCAACAGGAAAATTTATTTTCTAGAATACTCCGAAGCAGGTTTTTACATAGTTCCAATGCTTTTCGTGTTAAGTCTTAAAAAATCGATCATGTTGCGGTGTAATTAGGCCAAAAGGTAATTACTTTTTTGGCAGGAAACCCAGGGAAACTAAAAATGCATCCGTCTGATCCAATGTTTCACGCATTTTCCTTGTGTTAAAAAATCCATGGCCTTCGCCCTCATATCCCACGAGTTCGCAACGGTTTCCAGCATTCTTCATGAGGTCGGAAAATTTTTGCGCCGAGGCATATGGAACCGTCGAATCAGCTTTACCATGAAAAATAATTGTCGGTGGAGCACCTTTTTTTACATGGTGGGCAGGGGAAATTTCATCAGGTTTACAACCGAATCGACCTGCATTTGAATTGGAAAGAAATCCATCAAGATTGACATCAGGTATGGGCGCCAATACCAAGGCTGGATTAAATAATACCATTGCGTTTGGTATGCTTGAAACCTTGAGATTTTCATCCTTGGCTTCCAGCCCAGGCAGGGTACCGGTTGCAGCAGCCAGGTGTCCACCTGCACTTCCACCCCCTGCTGCGATTCTGTCGGGATCAATTCCAAGGCGGCTTGCATTTGATCGAATCCATCGAACACAAGCTTTTGCATCTCCCACGCATTCCACTGGTTTAACCATATTACGGGAAGCAACCCGGTAGTCTGCAACAATTGCAACCATTCCCCGCTCTGAAAGATGCCTGCATTGAGGAACAAATTGTGAAGGTGAACCACTCGTCCAGCCACCACCAAAGAAAAAAACGATCGCAGCACGAGGCTTGGGATTCTTTTCCTTGGGCTCAAAAATCCAGACCTTAAGTTCAGTTTCGCCTACCTTGCGGTAGATTTCCACTTTTGCGTCTTCAATCATCGGAGGATAAGTTTTGTTTGCAGCCTTATTTTGCCCCCAAACCCCTTGGGTAAAAACCATCAAAAGTAATGCCAGCGAAAGAGTGCCTACAATATTGAAAGTCTTGATCATTTGGTCTTCCTTTAAGTCCCGGAAAATAAAACTGTCATTGTCCCAACTTTTGCCAAGGAGTTGATCCGCCACGCTGAATATGCATTCTTAACATTTTGGATAATTCATTAAATACCCTTGGTTCCTTGGATGCGAGATTATTTTTCTCTTGGGGATCAGATTTGATGTTGTAAAGTTCCAATGAACCAAATGGAGAGTTTTGCATCAACTTCCATTCTCCCCAGATAAGTGCCTCATAAGTTTTACCCCCATAAGTTGGGCCGCCTTCCCTGCGGGTAAAATAAAGCTCGCGCATGGAGGAAATGCTTTCACCTTTTAAAATGGGAACTAAACTTACCGCATCCAATTCCAGCGATGGTTTTCCGCCAGCAAGTTCGATGAAAGTGGGGAAAATATCAAAATTTAATCCTACATAATCACTTTTGGAACCAGCTTTAATAAGAGCTGGCCAGCGTATCAGAAAAGGGATCCGAAGGCCCCCATCGTAATGATCTTGCTTACCACCCCGCCAGGGATCGTTATTTTGTCCATGCGGAATGGAACCTCCGTTGTCCGCGCTAAAAACCACCACGGTATTTTCTTCCAATCCAGCATCCTTCAAAACATCAAGAACCATTCCAATATGGTGATCCAGATGTTCCACAAATGCCACATTACTGGCCCGCTTTTCACCAAGCTGTGGAGATCGTTGTTTAACCCGGGCTAAAAATTCAGCAGGTGGTTCAATGGGAAAATGTGGGGCGTTATAAGCAAGGTAAAGAAAAAAAGGTTTATTCTTGGTCTTAGCTCGCTCACGCAGATACTCAGAAGCCCAGTTGGTGAATAAATTCGTGGCATGCCCCGCGGCTGTAATTTCGGTCTTATTTAATCGAAGATAATTTTTTCCGTGACGAAGATGGGTAGTGTAACTATCCATCATGTCACCAAGAAAACCATGAAAGAAATCAAAACCACGATCGTTGGGAATATTAGGGGATTCGAGGCCCAAATGCCATTTACCAACAATACCCGTATGGTAACCGAATTTTGAAAGTTCGGTGGCCAGCGTTGGAACTCCTGGTGCCAAATATCCCCAGGAATCCTCAGTCTTTGTACGAATCACTCCGGGAACACCAACCCTATCAGGGTACTTGCCCGTCAATAATGCTGCCCGAGATGGCGAACAAACGGTGCAGTTAGAGCGCATCGCGGTGAAAACCATTCCTTCCCTGCCGATTCGATCAATATTTGGCGTGCGAACATCAGAACGTTGGTATGTCGAAACATCCCCATATCCATGGTCATCCGTAAAAATGATAAGAAAGTTAGGTTTGTTGATTTTTGATTCAGATGAATAAACGGACCCAAATGACACAAGAATAAGGATCGAAATTGCTAGATTTTTTTTGATCATTCATACTCCATCCTATGTCCACAGATTAATCGTGTAAAAAAGAATAAAGTAAATCCTGATTGAAATCGAACGAAACTTCCTTGTAGTTGGAATTTAATTTGAAATTTACCCTGTGTAAAATATTTCGTTCACGCCATGAGTATAAAACACTTTGGATACTATTGTTTTTATGGGATATTGAAAACAAGGCTAAGGTGGAATGTTGTAAGTTCAAAATTCAATCCCAGAGTATCTATCAAAAAAGAGATATTATGAAATCCAACATGCTTAACTTAGGTTGCGTCATGATTATTGTTACCACTCTCTTTGCCCAAGTTCCTACTGATAAAGGGACAAATCCCAAAAGTGGGGAAAGTATCGACTTCAATAAAGCCCGTTCGATTTTTCAAAAACAATCAAATGGTGTGAAACTAACCCAGGAAGAAGCCGACTATTTGGAGCGCGCCAAAGCCGCTCGTAAATCAGGGCAGCAGAAAAATAGCCGAATGATCGGTGGTAAAGATAAAATTGGACTTAAACCATTGAATGAAATGACCGAAGAAGACCAATATTTGGGGCAAGATGGCGGGCTTTATGGCAATGGTAAAAATACCCCGCCCAATGCACACCACAATTCAGCAATGGCTGCAATTTCAAGATTGAAACCTCGGAATAATTCTGGGGACCCGGATGAAAAAGGCACCATCGGATTTGTCTCCATTAGTATGTCCAATGCCACCCAAGAATTTTCAATGTTCAAGCAGTTTGCCGATGCTGATCCATCCAAATCGAAATTTTTGAAAATAATTGATTGTGCCCAAGGAGGCCAGGCAATGGCTGAATGGGTTGACCCCAAAGCAAAACCCTGGGAGGAAGCTGGGAAAAGGCTTTCTGCTGCTGGTGTAAGCCCAAATCAAGTTCAAGTGGCATGGATCAAGCTTGCCAACAAAGGCCCAAATGGAGACCTAAAAGAACATGGCGAGAAACTGGAAAAAGATGCCTTGGCTGTGATCCAGAATGCCAAGGCAAAATTCCCCAACCTGCAGCTTGCCTACCTTTCGAGTCGAATTTATGGTGGATATTCCACCGGTGCACTCAATCCAGAACCTTATGCTTATGAAAGTGCATTTCCTGTACGATGGCTGATTCAAAGGCAAATTAAAGGAGAAGAATCTCTTTCATTTGAAGGCACAAAAGTTCGGGCGCCTGTCTTGCTTTGGGGGCCGTATTTATGGGCCGATGGTGTGAATCCCAGACAATCTGACAAGCTTGCTTATAACCGTGAAGACCTTGCCAGCGATGGTACACATCCTTCGCAAGCAGGCCGGCAAAAAGTCGCCAATGTCATGCTTGAGTTTTTCAAGAATGATCCCTTGGCAAAATCTTGGTTCTTGAAGTAATTAAATGGTTGTGATGATAAACTTTTTGCCAAGTAATTAAACCCGAAATAGGAGTTTGACTTACTTAGCTAATTCTAAAATCTCACCGCCATTTAAACTACGGTTGAATACCAGTGTTTGCCCGATCAAGCCACGGTAGTAAGAAGAATGAAAATAGAAAATCTCACAACCAAGAATCAGCGAAGGCGGGATAACTGAATCCGAGGGGAATTTTTTCGTCATTCCCTCTGCAGTTAGCTTGCCATCGATATAAGTACGCACCAGCCATTGCCCATCTTTTGGCTCTGCGGAAAGGGCAACATGATACCAGCGACCTGCATCCAGTTTGGTTGGCGAGGAAATAACATCATTCACATTGATTTTAGCACTTAAAGTATAGGGTGCTTTTTGCCCATCCAATGCGAGGATGAATCGCCTGGCGCCATAGCCAATAATATCACCCCTTCCCGGGTGCTGGCTTTTGCCCATTTCCGGATCAGGCTTGATCCATGTTGCAAGAGTAAGGCCTTTTTTGATTTCGCCACCACCATGATGGCCGCTTAAGGCAACCGGAACAGAACTTTTATCAGCGTTTGAAGGGTGCGAGAAATACATTCGTCCCAAGGTTCCATCAAGTCGGTAATCCTTGGCACCATTGGTATTCTCTGCAAAACGCAATGCAGGTTT
>RFZJ01000157.1 GCA_009920765.1 Planctomycetota bacterium
GAAAAAGATGTTCTCAAACTCACCAAAATCCCCCAAACAGGCAGGTAAAGTGTTGGCAACAGTCCGGTTATCGTGGTTGCCGACGAAGAAACGGAAGTTTTTAGGAGTATTCTCACGAACAAACTCCGTGCGGAGGAAACCGATCCCAAGATCACCGAGTTGCAGAACGATTTGGTCGGGGTAGAGTCGACAAACCTGTTCTACGCGGTGCCAATCAGAATGGACATCACTCAGAATAATCATTGTGCAGATAGTATCTCACAATTAAGATTCAAAGTCAACCAGTTTTAATAAAACAACTGTTCGACCACTTTCGTCCTATCCGAAGCTTTTTCCTTCAAACGATCTTGTCGACGAATTTCCTCTTCGGCCAGAAAACGTATGAGGTGAGCCTTAGCTTCTTCACATGAACTGAATCCCCAGTAGGAACGATGTGATCCTGACCAGTGTTCCTCATTCAACGATCCACACCACTTCGACCACATAATCCCCAAGAATTTCTTTTGGATGAAGAATTTATTGAGATATGTGTCGTGAACGATTCTATACTTCTGTTTCATAAATTTTAGAACATGAGAGTGTCCCGCCGATAACACACGCGTCCGTGGTTACGCTTTTTATCTAGTTAGCCACTCGGCAACAGGATATCATGTCCAAGGTCTCCTGTAAAGGATAGACCAAAAATGCTCCGGTTTTCATTCTTTTCGTCAGGTCCGGACCCCATGATTCCTCAGCAGCATCACCGTAACGCCCCATGCTCGGCACTAACTGTTCGGCTCTCTCTGAGTTAGACGACTTCTTTGAAAGAGTTTGAGGGATTTCACTAATGTTCGGGCATCTTTTCGGGTGTTGGATTTGAACCAACGTCTCGCCGTTAACACGGCACATCCTATCCACTAGACGAACTCCACTTCGATTTCCCATCTATCCTCAAATCGGAAAGTCGACTTGCAAATCTATTTCCAATTTTTAAACTCTCTCAAAGAACTGTTAAAAGAATACCACGTATTTTCGGAGAGTCAACCAGTTATTTTAACAGCCAAAACTGTGAAGATCTTTATATTTGGCGTAAAACTCATCGGAATCCCAGACGTAGGTGAATGCGGCGGTAATCCCATAACTATAACCAAATAGTTCAATTAGGGCAGAAGACTCTGACTCCGACAAATCAGAAACAGTAAAAACGTCTTCAAATTTTCTGCTCCAAGAATCTTTTGATCTGAACACGCTTGGAAGTAAATCGTCACAATCTACATGAAGATGAATCTCTTCACGTTCCTTACAAATCACAGAGAGAATATCGTTGAACGCATCAAGCTGTGGTTGGTTGAGAATAATGAATCCTTCATAGTCGATATCAGCGTCGCCGCCGGAATGACTCATTTTCAATAAATAATTTTTCATAAAATTAAGAACACAAACAAGTTCCCCAATCAACACAACAAGATTGTGTGTAACACTCGCAAATTGTGCACCAAGGCATCATCCCTCCACAGTCATTACATCGCTTATCGGGATGTTTCCTTTCCATCCACGAGTCTGCGTTACGCCGTCCCTTCTTCGCTGCGCGAAGAGAACGACGTTCAATACGGTTCTCAATTTTTTCTCTACGTGTCATTTGATAATGGTTGGCGGAGCGGGACTCGAACCCACAAGACACTCGGCTCTGCCATTGAGCTATCCGCCAATTAAAATTTATGGTTGGTGTGGGACTCGAACCCACTGAGCCGAACATAGAGTGGCCTACTCCAGCCGCCGCATTGACTGTATGCTATCCAACCACAAATAAAGAATACCAATTAAATTAAAAGAAGTCAACAAAAAACCCGCCTCAAGGGCGGGTCGATGTTGGTGTTGGTCGGTGAATTACTTTTGAGTCTGTCCACCCAGATTCATCAAGAGTGGTGAATTACTCGGAAGAATGTTGGATGGCAACTTACCGTCCCACTTTTCCGCCATCTTCAAGCCAGTCTCGGCAGTCATCTTTTGGATGGCCAGTTGGTTCTGCAACTCCGAGGCCTCCTTTGCCTTGAGCAGCTTCTCAGCAGCCTCAACTTGGGCCTGAGCATTCAAGACAAGGGTGGCGTTACGAGTCTTCGTGGCAATCTGTTCCATCTCAGCCGTCTTGTTGTCCTGTTGGGCAATAAACGATTTGTTGATGCTGTCTTGGATGGCCTGGTTACTAAAGTGCCAACCTTCGGCATTGCCGAGATACTGAATCTTCACACCCTTTTCCTTGAAGACATGAACCGCGTTGGTGAACAATGTGTTGTAAATACTCGATTGGTGTTGTTGGAAGTCAGTCAAATCCATCGAGGATACCGCCTTGTTAAGTTCGGCCACGGCATACGAACGGATATTTTCATCGGTCACACTAGCCAGAGACTTCTCACCGTGATAATAAAGGTAGGTCGAAGCATCTTCTTCGTCAATGCTGACGGTGATAGTCAGACCGATTGTAAGCCCGATATTATCCTTGGTGTTGACAGGGATTCCTTGTTTTGCAGCAGCGGTGCCGGTGCCGGTGTTGTCAGTCCATTCACGGGTGACAAGAGAACGATCAACGGTAATCACCCGAACAGCAGGAATCCACTCGATCTCCCACCAGAAACGACCGATGGAACGTTCCACCTTATCGATCATTACACGTTTAGCAGCCACCTTACGGCCATTAAGAAAATCGACGCTGTTGAACTTAGCCTGTGTATCCTTCGTTGAAATATCAAGGGGGATCACCCAAGCAGTCTCGTTGGGTCCGATAACCTTGACGTCAAGCACCTTAACTGGCTTGAGACAACCGGCACCAAGTGCTAGTGTGAGAGTGAGGATTGAGTTTAGGAACAGTTTCTTCATGTTTTGTTTTTTGTTTTGACCGAAATTACTTGCCATGGATGATAAATGGAACCCAAATACAGGACAGTATCCCGATGGCTGTGAGTTGGATTATTTTTGTGAAATGACCGTTTTGAACGAATCGTGCCATGCCATATTCAGCCACACCACCATTTAATGCATTGGTTGTGACAGTTCCCGTGATTGGAGAATAAAAGAAATCGAAGAATGTTATGGCCACTGCTGCAACAATCAACACCGAGATAGTAAGATAGATTCTAATTTTTGTCATAGATGAATATAGGTTACAACGGATTTATGAAAAGTCAACTTAATTAAAGAACCACAATCAACTCAACCCAGTCAGATTCTCCGCCGGAACTGTAATTCGTTTGGATTCCTACCTTAAGCCCTTCTTTTTCGTAATGGTCACGAATAATTGCAAATGCAGGATATGCGTCGTAAATCTTACCCGGATAAACCTCACCGGCACCCGCACGCCCGGACCGGCCGACGGGACACAGAGAATACAAAGAACGACCATCTTTGGAAGGCACGTTATCGGTGGTGCATATCACGAACGACTTCTCTCCCTTACATGCAGCAGAAATAATTTCCTGCCTAGTATTGAAACTGATGGCTTTGGTTATGGCTGCCTGAGTTTCGACAGCCAGTTTAATCCTCTCGTTTTCGGATTGCCGATTCTTTTCGACTTCGAGAGATTTCCGATAGTTTGCGATTTCCTGTGCGATGGTCATAGGTTTTACTTGAGAAGCAACATTTTCCGAGCGAGCTCCAAGGCAGCCTCGGCTTCGATGATCCTGCGAGCAGCAATGGCAGGCATAACCACTTGGTCCAGTTCACGTAACTTACGGATCTGAGTCTCGATGAAGAGAATGAGTTGTTCTTTATTCATTGTGAAACCAGTTTAGACCGTTTTTATAGAAAGTCAAGCCTCTTGAATAGAATTGACCGCATTCATAATCGTGACCTTGGACCAGGTTCAGACCTTAGAGTTAAACCCTAAGCGAACCTGGCCCATTCCCGGCCGTTACTTAACCGAAAGAAGACGATGTTCATAGATTTTTTTAACGTAGTCCAGAAACAAAGACTGGTCGAGATCCCATTTCATCACGTTTATCGACTTGTGGACCCATTGGAGGTTTCCTTCCACATATCCTTTATTGCTGTCTATTCTATCCAACGAAGCCGTTTGTCCTACATCTTTTGCGTAAAACCATATTTCCATGCCGGTTAAAGCACAACGTCTGTTTTGTTTGAGAAACAAATCCCAGATGTGTTCAATAGTTACACTGAGCTCTAAAGACCGTTCTACGGCGCCTAATTTTACGCTTTTGAAAAATGTAGCGGAGATTTCCCCACATCCTTTCCAATGAGGAGAATCTTTCCCACAAGCACGATTTAAACATCCACATGATTTGACTTTTCCATTCTTTATATCATAGATGACTTTATCTATAATGTTTCCACAGTCGCACTTAAATTTCCAAACGCTTTTCAGTGAACGAGGTGAGCCTGATAATCCGACGAATTCTACACAAGTCAATTTTCCGAACTTTTGGCCAGTGTAATCTTTTCGATTATGACTTTTGTGTTTTCGTTTTCGTGTGTAAAGTAGATCATCCATACTCATAAATATGAGTTGGATTATGATTCAATCAAATTTTGTGACAAATAGTGTCGTAATCACTTTTTGGTAACCTGATACAAAAGCTTCTTCAAACAATCCTTATCAAGAATCTTACCATCGAGCAGTTGGAAACAGTACGACCCACGATTGGTATTTGCAAATGAACCGAGAATCTTTTGAGCAGCTTCCTTGCGGGATACAGTCTTTAGAGGTTCGACGTATTCCTTCATAGAAGAAACTATCTTGTTCACTTCCTTAAATCCGTCACAGATCGTGGAGGTAAATCCGAGAACCATATTCGCACATTCCCAATCGAAATGTTCTACCAATTTGGTTTGAAATTCTTGATAGGTAGGCATACCGAATTCAAAGAAAAGGTCAACCGTGTTTTCAAAAGTTGCGTTAGACTTGAAGTAGTGAAGCTTGAGATATTCAAACCCCTTAACCTTGTGGATTTCCTGCCCAGCCTTGGAATAGACACAAACACCTTCCTTGCCCTTCCACTGTTCAACGGAAGAGATAAGTTCCTCAGTTGAACGGAAAGTGAAAGTCTCCGGTCGACGAAGGTTCAGCTTGTTCGCAACAAAATCCAAAGTGTCTTGCCCAGCGAGAGAATAATCGTCGTGGTAAATCAAACCAATCAACTTCCACTCTGGTTCAGTCCCGTAGTCAATAACAATCCGATTGGTTGGAGTGGTCCACTCAAAAAGAACCGAGTGATCCCAAGTCTCGGACATATCATGATTCAAGACCAAAGAATGCTTCGACTTAAACAGTTCAATCTCGTGACCGTTATCGAGCTTGGTTGCGTCAACCGTGCCACGAGTCCGAATGATGAACTCGCCCTTATACTTGGAAACAATCAAAAGAGAACCATCCAACTTCTCAACAATCGTCGCACCGTGAAGGGAATGTGGCACAGGGAAAACCTCAGGCTTCTCTCCCCAGTTTACAAATTTAAAAAACGAAGCGCTTATGAGTTCTCCACTAGAATTCCACACACTCGAACGAAAAATTTTATTTGATTGATTCCAATTTACCCCCATTCTTTTTGGAGTCACGAGATAAACGGTTTCCCCACAAAGAAGATGTGGAACAACGTCAAATTGAGTCTCGTCGATAACTGTTAAATCAGTAACCATACGAAGATATTACGTGATTTTTACAAAATGTCAAAAAAATTCGTTCTCACCGGCGTCTTTTTTGTGTCTGGCATACGAACCATCGGGAAGTAGGTCTAGTTTTGATAAATTTTCCATAACTAAAAGTGGTTGTAAGTTACTGTAATGGAAACATTTATGTCGATCTTCTTCCTTCGTCAAATTAAAGGATCTACAAGGCAAAATATGGTCTATGTGCCACACCTTTCCATGATTATCCCACGTCATTCCATCACGAAACTGAGACTCGAAATATCCTCTTAAAAACTCAATTGAACATCCAAGGTATTTACTAAAAGTGGATGTATTATCTTTTTCTCCCATCAAATGTTTCCTTAACTGACGGCGTAACGTGTGTTTTAACTTAAACTCCGGGTCTATGTGCAACCTATTAACCATCTGCTGATTAAGGTAGTCTCGGTTATCCCGTCTCCACTGTTTAAGGTATTCTTTTGTCCTAATCGGGTCAGATTCTCGTTGTTTTTTTGCTCTGTCGAGATATGGTTGTTTATTTTGGGCGTATCTAGTTCTACCTTTAGCGTTTAAGTCATCTTTATTCCTCGAATAATAATCCTTTAAGTAAATCTTTGAACACGATTTACACCTTCCACTGTGACCATCCTTGTAGGTTTTATTTACCCCAAATTCCGTAAAAGGCTTTTCTACGCCACACGTTTTGCATGATTTCATGCCAATACATAGTGACACCAATTAAGAAACTTCTTGGAAATTTATCAACTTGGTTCAATCACCATCGGTTTCGGAAGATTCTCCAAATCCTTGATGCTGACCGGATTGAATGAACCAAAAGGATAGATTCGGACACATTCATCACCGTAGTTAGCAGGCGGCTTGCCATACACAAGCGGTTCAGAATACCCTTGCGACCACGCTGCACTCCACCGGTCGCCGCAGCAATCACAATCCCGTCCATCCTCTACACCGTTAAAGTAGAT
>RFZJ01000158.1 GCA_009920765.1 Planctomycetota bacterium
CGCAAAAACATGAGTAAATCGAAGCCTGGCAGGAGCAAAACAAGGCATAATATCCCTATTCCACTTCAATCTTAAATAATGCCAGAACAAATCCATGTCAATAATAATAGTTAAGAAATAAATGAAAATTTGACTTTGATCAAAGGAGATACCTACCCTGCTGAAATTTCATGTTTTTTAAGGCAAAGAATACAGCAATTACTATCTATTTGTTAACGATTGTCGAGTTTTTACAGTACCGATTTATTTTAATACTGGCTGGAATCAACTACCTCGCCCCCAGACCGGGTGCCCAGATTTTTCCATACCTGAAGCGAGATATTTTCCCTCATGAATTTCACACTCCCGTCTGCAAAACAGGTGTTCACACCCCCAGAATGGTAACTGCGGGAGGCATGATGGGCCCTTAAAAAACTCCCATCTATGCAATCTGTTTTTTTACTGTTGATTTCCATGGTATGGCTATACACGGAAGTTGAATTGACACTACCCCTGAAGTACTGCAACCCGGCATAATTAATTGAGGTTGTTGTCCCACAATTTCCCCCGGCAGGGTAATCCAATATCGCTGACAAATTTGCAATTGAAAGGACATGGGTTGGATCGGGCGGAGTCGTGTTGGTGGCAATCATGGACCTTTTTATTTCACTGAACATTGCAGTATTGCTGGTTCCATCCGCTACATCCAATATTCGAACTGAACTGGTTACAACTCCCCCACCCGCACTAGGCGTTCCAGCTGTGACTTGCACATTAAAAATTCCAACCCTTGCCCCATCCGTTTCGCGAGCCTGTGGAGTATTGCCAATATTCCCAAAATAATTACACCTACCTTGGTTGCCGGCCACCCTGGCATCAGATGGGTCTGAAGGGCATAAAAATGCCTTCACATCTTGGATGCGAGCCTTGGCATGGTCAGCAGGTGCGGGAGCAGCATTACCATTGACATCATAATTAAAGTTAAACAACGCATAAAGGTTCGCTCCTTCCAAGTAGGGAAGAATGACGGCTTGGAGAGAGGGCCTACTTGTACCATTATCGGAAATTGGGGGCGGACCTTGCCCAGGGGGTAATCGTTGGAATGTTGATTCATAGTTATGACAAGCAAGCCCCATTTGTTTCAAATTATTCTGACAACTCATCCGAGCAGCAGCTTCACGCACTTTTTGCACTGCGGGCAACAATAGGCCGATAAGAATTGCGATAATAGCTATAACCACCAGTAACTCAATCAAAGTGAAAGCACTACGAATGATTTTCATGTTAATAAGCCAGCTTTACAAGTATTCTTAGAGTTGATCGCTTCTAAAAATATGGGGTTGATAATAATACAACTGATATATTTTATTTTATCCCATATTTTTGGTAAAGCAAAATAGATGAGGGATCCGATTTTTACAAAAGCTTCATCAACCCCCGATGCAACCTCACTTTTAAAAAGCCTTGCATTTCAGATGGGTTTTGACCTCGCTGGCATTGCACCTGCTTCCAAAGCGGATGGATTTCATCACCTTACCTCCTGGCTGGAAAAAGGCTTTCAAGGGCAGATGGATTACATCTCGAAACGCGCCCCAGCCTACCAGCATCCTGAATCCCTACTTAATAATGTTCGGAGCATCTTGATGGTAGGATACAACTACAAGCACCAGATTGATGAAGAAAGCAAATCCGGGAAGGGAAGGATTGCAAAATATGCCCACGGGAAAGATTACCACGAGGTCCTATGGGAAAAGCTTGATTTGCTTTTACAGGAATTCCAAAAAACTTTTCCTGATTGCAAAGGTCGGGGTGTAGTTGATACAGCACCGCTATTGGAAAGAGATTTTGCAAGGCGCGCAGGGCTTGGCTGGATAGGTAAAAACACCATGCTCATCAATAAAAAAGCAGGCAGCTTCATGGTACTTGGGGCACTGCTTTTAGATATGGAATTGGAACCCGATCAGCCCTTTGATTTTGATCACTGTGGCACATGCACCGCTTGCTTGAGGGCCTGCCCCACAGAGGCTTTTATGGGACCCAAGGTTCTTGATGCCACCAAATGCATCAGCTATCTCACAATCGAGGTTAAAACAGAAATTCCACTTGAACTTCGTGGCAAGATAAATGATTGGATATTTGGTTGCGATATCTGCCAGGATGTTTGCCCTTGGAATAAGAAATCCATTCCTGCAAGTGATTGGAACTTATGGCGTAACCCAGATCTTGAATCAATTGATCTTGTAGAGTTACTGGAGATGGACAAGGCAACCTTCAAAGCCAGATTTAAAGAAACCCCCCTTTGGCGCAGAAAGCGCAAGGGAATCTTGCGAAACGCCTGCATCGCCTTGGGAAATACAGGCGGGCAGGAGCATTTAAAGGCATTGGAAAAGGCCCGTCTGGAAGACGAGCCTTTGATAAAAGAATCAGCATCATGGGCGATTGAACAGATTAAAAGAAGACTGGGCCTTTGATTTAATCAAGTGGAATGTTAATGTTGTTATCTCCCGCCTTGATCAACGCCTTTAAAGTTGTTGTATCAACCCTTGATAAACCAGCAGGCAGGATGTTCGGACCTGTTTTTCCGTCCTCAAGTACACGGGGACTACGCTTGACCACAGTCACAATATATTCACCCTCTGGTAAACCATCGAAGGCTGAATAAGTAGTGATTTTTGCAACACCATCCTGGTTGGTCATACCATCCCCTACTTTGATCGCCTTGGGTTTTCCGGGTTGATAAAACATTACCTCCGCTTCATTGAGAGGCGTCCCTTTCCGGGTGACTTTGACATTGGTAATAAAGGTTTGCTTTCTTTTTGCGGTTGCTACTCCGGTTTCATCTGATTCAGGAATTCGGAGATTATCGTCCAAAATACCCTCCAGCAACAGGTTGGCGACAACAGGACCTGATTTCTTCATGGTAACCCAGGCGACATGATCGAATTCGCCGTACACAGGGCCCCGCAACTTGCTTGAACCACCCGTGGTGGAAAGACTGTAATAACGCATGCCATTACGTTGAAACTTTTGGTAATGATGGACGTGGCCTGCAAAGACGGTGTGATTTTTTCCAGCTAGAAGTTTTTCGTAATCGAGCCAGCCATTGATCGCAACAGTACCTTCGTTCCAAAGGGGCTTGTGCAGGAAGGTAAATATCCACTTCGCCTTGGAATTATCATCAATTGCTTTTTTCATGTAGTCTAGCTGGGCTTTACTGAAGCGGGGGGAATCTTCATTTCCCTTCACAGGTGGATCTTCAGAGCTTAAGCAAAGAAAAAGCACATTTCGATAAACAAAATGGTAGTAGGGTGCGCGATACTTTTCCCGATACATTTTTTCCTGCATAGCATTTGTTATGTCGTGATTTCC
This sequence comes from Planctomycetota bacterium, assembly GCA_009920765.1. GTDB lineage: Bacteria > Planctomycetota > Planctomycetia > Gemmatales > Gemmataceae > UBA969. The sequence continues at coordinate 3,349 of RFZJ01000158.1, forward strand.
CGGAACATAGAAAAAAGGCATCTGCAATCTTTTCACATACGATTGGAACTCCGTCCATTCTTGTTCTACCTTGTCGGATTTATCGGAGTACCCTTCGATAAGGTCGCCTACCGACATGACAAATTCGGGTTGAAGCAAATTAATCTGCTGCATGGCTTGTGAAAATATCTTGGGGCGATGGCCACCAGTTCGATCGCTGACAACCGCAAAGCGGAAGTCATCAGGGTCGTTATTCATTTTCAAACTGGTCCAGGGGTTTTTATCCCCTATTTGAATTTGAAGCTCTTTTTCAACATTTGGCTTTTCAGAAAGAGCAACTGCAGCAACAAGCACCACACCAACAAATCCAAAAACCATGGTTCGCTTCATCACCGTTCTCCTGCAAAAACAAAATCAGACACGATAAGCATTCAATTTGCATCAGGAAAAGGCAGCAAGCAAGCAATAAGTAACTAAAACGAAATAGTTTTATCGGATTTCTATAGAAGGAGAGAAAATGAAAGGCACGCTATTCATGGCAAATCGCGCATAATCGTTACACTTTAAGTAAATTCTTTAGATTGTTTAAAGCCCTGTAATTGTGCAAGAACAGGGATTTGTTAAAAATGAAATTATTGTCTTTTAGAAAACTATTGCAAATTTGTAAGGTTTAACCATGGCTCGAAGAAATCTCGAAGGATTAAGAATTGTCATCACTGGTGCATCCCAAGGGATTGGCAAAGCGCTGGCATTGGAAGCTGCAAAACGAGGCATGAATGTTGTTGCATCTGCCAGAAGCGCTGATCTTCTTTATGACCTTGCTTCTGAAGCAAAGCCTGGTTTAAAGGGCTCATTGGCAACCGTTGTAGCGGATGTTACCGAGGTATCGGGCAGGCAGGCGATGCTCCAATGTGCGCTTAATCATTTTGGTGGGGTGGATGTATTGGTGAATAATGCTGGCATAGGAGCAACGGGCCATTTTGCTGATGGCAGTGCTGAAACACTTAGAAAAATCATGGAAGTAAATTATTTTGGTTTGGCAGAAACCACACGCATCTTCATTCCTGAATTAAAAAAATCCAATCATGCAGCCATTGTGAACATCTCTTCGATAGCTGGAAAAAGAGGGATTCCGGCAAGATCAGACTATTCTGCAAGCAAGTTTGCCGTGCAGGGGTTCAGCAACGCCCTAAGGGCGGAACTTGCCAAGGACAACATCGATGTTCTTGTGGTTTGCCCGGGGTTAACCCAAACGAATTTTTCAAGGAACATGATCGAACAAAAAGCAAAAATGAAGATGGATCACATGCGTGGCATGACCTCCGAGGAAGTTGCGGTGCATACTCTAAGATCCATCGAAACAGGAAGAAATGAAGTTACTCTGACAACAAATGGAAAGCTTATGTCCTTTGTTAGCAGGTTCTTGCCAAGGCTTGCAGATAGAATCGCCAAGCGAAAAGTCATAGCGCTATTCAAAGAAGAAATGGCAGCGCGCAGACTGAGAAGGCTGGAGTTGAAAAAGGAGCAAGTTTAAGCTGCAGACACATCATTTTCAGGGACATCACTTTTCTTTGATATTTCATACGCTTGATTATTGGCGGGAAAACATATAAATTACCATCTGATGCAGGAGTGGCGGAATCGGCAGACGCATCGGACTTATTTATTTGAGCACCGGGTCGGGAAACCTCCCGTGTGAATTCAGTCGAAGTCGGGGAAACCGCAGCACCGAAGAGTGCCGGCAATCCCGAGCCAAGCATGGGTCTTATTCCCATGAAGGTGTAGAGACTTGGTGGCTGAGGCCTAAAGCCCGCAAGGGCCATGGTCAAGGGAAAGTCCAGACTACAAACCGCAAAAGCGGGTGGCGTAAGCCATAGTGGTAAGAAAATCCGAAGGGGTGAAAACTCCGTGAGGGTTCAAGTCCCTCCTCCTGCATCTTTAAAAATCACTCGGGACTTTGATATGTCCAAATCTTATGATGCCGATGGACTACAATTTCAATACCCCGACTCCTGGATTTTGGAGAGGGAAGAAAACGAAAATGGATGGGGCATAACCATACAAAGCCCCGGAACAGCTTTTATTTTAATTGTTTGCGACCAAGGTATGCCAGATTCGGAAGAGTTGGCAGACGCAACTTTAGAAACACTTAAAAACGATTACCCCGACCTTGAATTCGATCCCACAATCGAAGATTTTTGCGGCCAACCCGCCATTGGTCATAATATTCAGTTCTTCAGTTTAGATTTGGGTAATAGTTGTAAAACGCGATGTGTGTACAGTCAGGAAGGCACGATTCTAATCCTCAGCCAGGTAAGCGACTTGGAGATTGAAAAATACGGGCCTGCAATGCAGGCCCTGAGTTCTTCCATTAAAATAAATGATGAATAAGACTTCCACCACTGATTTTTACTTTCCAACCAACGCACTTAAGCCCGCATCGTATCCTGTAAGCAAATTATAAAAAGAAGTATAAAAAGGCCTATCGCCTTCCACAGCAGGGGCAAATCGCAAGCCATTGCTAGTCATATGATCCATCAGGGCACCCACGGTAGCACCCTTGGCGCTCCAGCGACCATTCAAATAATTTACCGAATTTGGCTCGGAAAGATTTTTCAGCCCCTCATCGAGGTTGTTGGCAAATCTTTTTGATTGAATGTAATCGCCAGGGGATAAATCTGCAGCCATGTTGTTGATGATTTCACCAAGATCGCTGATTGCACCTTTAAACTTTTTATAAGTATCGGGTTCAAGACTACCTGAAGCGGCCTGACGAACCGCTTCAGGGGCAATGCGGTTGATATTATCGCGTGGTGCTTTGAATTCGGGCCCACGCAATACCATTGGCCAAGTAAGATCAGCCCCATTTTTAAAAATACCAACGCTTCCAGCAGCGGTACCAGTTGTCAGATTAAGATGCCTTAAAATCTCTTCAGAAATTGGGATGGAAGGCCCTTTCACCCTATTGGTGATTTCTGTTTTTTGAATCGAATTAAAAATTGTGTTAAGGGCTTTTCCAGACCAGATATCGCCATTGGCAGGGTTATTTCTGGCAAGGCGTAGAGCTTCTTGCCGATCTTTTTCATCTAGTTCAGCCCTGGTTGGGGTATTGGCCTTTTCGTACATATCCTCATCAAATTTAGCACGCCTGTTGGCAATTTTAGCATTTTCAACCTGCTCCTTGCCTAGACGAGCCTGCTGGGTCGTAAAATAATACTGGGCATTGGCATTGGTCAAT
>RFZJ01000159.1 GCA_009920765.1 Planctomycetota bacterium
TCATACAGGTGCTCTTTTTCACCTCGCCCAGGCAAACGATCAAGCGGGTAATGATCAGGAAGCGATTGGTTTCTACGAAAAATGCCTTAAGCACCCGCCAATTCATGTTGGTGTGCTCAAAAATCTTGGGGTTCTTTACGAAGATAACAACAAGTTTGATAAGGCGGTTGACTGCTATAAAACTGCACTTCAATCCGATCCTGCGGACGATCAAGCTCGTCTTTATTTGAAAGATGCCCAAGCTGCCCAAACCATGTATTACAGTCCTGATGAAGACCGAGACAACAGCAAATATAATCAGGTTCTTGAAGTTCCTGTTACCGATTTCGAACTTTCCGTTCGAAGTCGTAATTGCCTTAAAAAGATGAATATCCGTTCGTTGGGTGATCTTACCCGCGTTAGCGAAGCACAATTACTTGCAAGTAAAAACTTTGGTGAAACATCCCTCACTGAAATCAAAGAAATGTTGCTTGCTAAAAATCTGCGTTTGGGCCAGTCACTTGAAGATTCCACACAACGGGAACCAGTATTCAGACTCCCGCAAAACCTAACCGAGCAGGAAATGGCCTTGATGAACAGGCCTATTTCTGATCTGCAACTATCGGTTCGTGCCCGAAAATGCATGAGTCGACTTGGTATCAACACCATGGGCGAAGTAATGCAGCGTACCGCGGATGAACTGCTTGAATCCCGCAATTTTGGCATGACTTCCCTTAGTGAAGTTCGTGAAAAACTGCAGGCAATGGGCCTTTCATTGCGAGGCGACTAAGTTCTTCTCTTGCCTGGATTTTTCGAATGAGTCTTTCCTTTAACCTGCTTAAAAAAGACGGAATGGCTCGAAGGGGTGTTTTGAATGTCAGGGGTATCTCCATCGAGACCCCTGTTTTTATGCCCGTTGGCACACTTGCCACTGTCAAAGGCCTAACCACCGACCAAATTGCTGATACCACCGCCAGAATTATTCTCGCCAACACCTACCATCTTGCTCTTCGACCAGGAGCCGAAACCATCCAAGCAATGGGAGGATTGCATAAGTTCATGAATTGGAATGGCGCAATTCTCACGGATAGCGGTGGATTTCAAGTTTTCAGCCTGGCGCATGATTGCAAAATCACGGATCAGGGCGCTGCATTTCGATCTCATTTGGATGGTAAACTGTTAGACCTCAGCCCCGAAAAAGCCATCGATATTCAAGAAAAATTAGGCGCTGATATTGCCATGTGCCTTGATGAATGCCCGCCTTTTGGTTGCGATGCCGGGCAATTAAAAAAGGCTGTAGATCGAACTATATTATGGGCTTCAAGATGCAGAAACTCTGCTAAAAGCCAAACGCAATCGGTTTTTGGAATTGTGCAGGGCGGTACCAATTTAGCCTTGCGGGAATACTGCGCCAAGGAGCTTGTTAAATTGGATTTCCCGGGCTACGCTCTGGGTGGATTTAGTGTGGGAGAAACTCCGGCCCAAATGGTTGCCGTACTAGGGCAAAGCGCCTCGTTTTTACCTGAAAACAAACCTCGTTACCTCATGGGTGTCGGCAGACCGGAAGATCTTCTAGACGGGGTAAAAAACGGCATAGATATGTTTGATTGCGTCATGCCTTCAAGAAACGCACGTAATGCCACGGGTTTTTCCTCCTTTGGCAAACTCAGATTGCGTAATTCTTCTCATCGTACATCTGAAAAACCATTAGAAGAAGGCTGTACCTGCTATTGCTGCGTTCATCATACCAGGGCTTATGTGCATCATTTATTCATGGCGGAAGAGATGCTAGGGGCAACTTTACTCACAATCCATAATCTAAACTATTACTGCAGGCTAATGCAGGGTGCGCGTGATGCCATCGAATTGGGACAATTTGAATCGTATAGGGCAGATTGCCTTGCACGCTTCGATGAGGAAACTTAAGATCCATCTTAAGATTATGCCCAATACGGCATGGTTTAAAGGTAGAGGGGTGTTCTATGATTCAGATTTTAAATTCGATCCAGCTTTGGGCCCAAGCTGAGGGGAGACCCGCCCAAAACTCTGAGCCTTTTTGGATGAATTTATTTCTGCCCATGGGAATATTGGTGTTATTTTATTTTATTCTTTGGCGCCCCATGCAAAAACAGGATAAAGAGCGTAAACTCCTGCTTAACACACTTAAAAAAAATGATCGGGTTTTGACCGCTGCTGGTATTTATGGGACAGTAGTTGCTGTAAGCGATACCGAGGATGAATTAACCCTAAAGGTTGATGACAACACCCGGATCCGTATGACAAAAGGAAGTATTTCCAGAAATTTTTCAAACGAAGAAGAGCATCAAGCCAAAACTAATGGTAAAGTCTCTTCCTAAGCCGTGGTTCTCAAGGCGGGGAACCGGCATGATATTTTGTTCCGCCAATGATGTAAAGTTCAAATTATGAAGCAGAATTTAAGCAGAATTGTCATCTGTCTTCTTTCTTTCCTTATTCCAAGCGCTGTGCTTTTATGGGCCTATGGAAAGTATGAAAATGGCCAGGGTGGTTTCCGCCTTGGAGTCGATCTTGTCGGGGGTTCCATCCTTGTTTACGAGGTGGACTCCAAGAAGACTGAACCGGGTACCAAGGTCAATATTGAAGAACTGGCCGCTTCGCTTAAAAGGCGTATCGATCCAGCAGATCTTTTTAATATCACCATCCGCCCTATTCAGGGTGATTCACCTAGAGTGGAAATAATTTTGCCTACAGGCGGACAAAAGCAATCCGAAGCCGAAGAAAAGGATTGGCAAGCTGTATTGGAAACCATTCGCAAGGAATATCCAGGCAAAGAAGGCACCAGCTACCAGACTGTTCCTCGGGGTGACATTATGCGTCTGATCGCCCGTATTGAAGACGCTTACCCAGATAAAGAAAAAGAAGCTATCAGCAAGTCAATCCGCGATCGTTTCATGCAAAATAAAGAAAAACGCGGCCTTACAACCGAAGAAGTTGAACGAATCAAAGATCTCATCGCCCAGCAAGGACGATTGGAATTCAGAATTCTTGCAAACCGGCTTGATGATGAAGAAGCAATTGCTGCTGCAGAAAAATATCTCCGTGAACCTGCCAACCAAGTTCGTCTAAAACAACTGGCCCGAGATGGCGATGCGCCACCTGCCCCCAAAGCTGATAATGGAACCACAACTTTTAATGCATCCATCAATGGTGAAAGGGCCCAGTATTCTTATTCATGGGTTGAAGTTGGCAAAGAAGAGCTTTACTCCCTTGGCCTCAACAGTTCCGCTGAAACCGACCCTGTCAGAAGCGCTAACTTCAAGCAAGTTGCAGCAGCACGCGATAAAGAAGCCTCCACCGCACCGGGAACCAACTCCTGCCTGATTTATTCAAGAACCATTCCCAATCCTGAACGATTAATGCCAAAGGATCGAGAATCCGAAAAGAAATATGAGTATTTTCTCCTAACCAGGAATACCGAGGCTGGCAAAGAAATTACTGGGGATTTCCTTTCCAGCGCTCGCAGGGGCATGGATAGCAAGGGTGACCTTACCGTTGATTTCCGATTCTCCGTAGAAGGGGGCAACCGCTTTTACGAACTTACCAATCGAAATAGACCTGCCAGCAAAGATGGATTCAAAAGGCATCTTGCGATTGTTTTGGATGGGCAAATTCGCTCTGCTCCAGTCCTCAATCAGGCAATCCGTACTGATGGTCAGATCAGTGGTAGTTTTACACCTGCTGACATTGACACATTAGTGAGAATTCTTCGTGCTGGAGCACTTCCTGCAACCTTAAAACCCCAGCCTGTCAGCGAAAATACCGTTGGTGCAACTCTTGGTGATGACACCATCAAGGCTGGAACTTTTTCAATCATTTTTGCCTTCCTTGCGGTTATCGTTTTCATGGTATTTTATTACCGCCTTTCAGGTCTGGTCGCTTGTATTGCGCTTCTCTCCAACCTTCTCCTTACCGTCGCATTCATGGTCATTGTGAAAGCTACTTTCACCCTTCCCGGCCTTGCTGGCTTGGTGCTTACCCTTGGCATGGCTGTTGATGCAAACATTCTTATTTACGAACGCCTACGTGAAGAACGTGAAAAAGGTGCGAGTGTTCTTCTTGCCCTTAGAAATGGCTATGATCGGGCATTCCCCACAATTATTGACACCCATATGAGCAGTATTTTCACTGCGATCATTCTTTATGTTGTTGGTAACGATCAACTTCGTGGGTTCGGTATCAGCCTTACACTAGGGCTTATCATCAGTCTCTTCACCTCGTTATTCATGACTCGAACAATATTTGATGTTTGCCAGTTAAAGGGATGGATTGGTGACCTCAAAATGCTCCATGTTTTCGTCAACCCTAACTTCGATTTCATGTCCATCAGGCGGGCAATGTTTTCGATCACTATAGCACTGACCATACTTGGGGGCAGCCTATTTATTTTCAGGCTTGATAAAGGTGGCCTTAATATCGATTTCGTGGGTGGCACTGCCTACAGCGGACAACTCACATCCATGCAAGATATTTCTTGGCTAAGGAACAAGTTCGCCAAGACAACCTTGGATGAAATTTCCATCGAGCAAATTTTTCTTCCAAATCCTGAAATAAGCCAGGGTAATAAAAGTAAGTTTTTCACCATCAGAACCACGGAACGAAACCCCACAGTTGTTCTTGAAGAAGTAAACAAAATCATTGGAAGCGATTTACAACGCGTCCAGTTGTCAAAATACTCGGTTGACAAAAATGGAATGACGGCTTCTCTAGAATTTGACAGCTATGCTTCCAGAGCACAAATCAGCCTTATCCTAAGACAGGAATTAGAGAAGAAAAACCTTACCACTGCTGCAAGACAAATGCGTTTGGATCCAGCTGGCGAACAAAAAGATGGCCGATTCAATAAAATGACTCTGGAACTTCCGGAGACTGCCAATGTTGCTGCTCTTGAAGAAACACTCAAATCTGTTCAAGCCGAATTCAATTCAAAAGCTCAACCCGAAAGACTTGAAAACTTCGATCCACAATTAGCATCGAGTACACAACAGCGTGCACTTTATGCCATTGTTGCTTCTTGGGCTGCCATCGTCTTTTATCTCTGGTTCCGATTCGGCAACTGGACCTTTGGCTTGGCTGCTTTGCTATGCCTTATTCACGATTTATTCTTCACATTGGGCGCCATTGCCGTATGCCATTACCTTCATGGCTCATTCATTGGCAACCTATTCATGCTTCAGGAATTCAAGATTGATTTACCTGCAGTCGCCGCCCTCCTTACTCTTGTAGGCTATTCCGTAAACGACACCATTGTGGTATTTGATCGTATTAGAGAAGTACGTGGCAAAAACCCCACCCTCTCATTCCAAATGATCAATGATAGTGTCAACCAAACCCTTAGTCGAACTATCCTAACTTCTTTCGTAACTTGGTTGGTGGTAGTGGTTCTTTATATCTGGGGCGGTGAAGGGGTTCACCTTTTCGCTTTTGTCATGGTAGTTGGCGTTATCGTTGGAACTTACAGCTCGATTTATATTGCCAGCCCTCTCCTACTAATCTTTGGCGAAGGCATCGAAAAGAGCAAATTCAAAGCTCTTGGTTCAAGGCCTGCCGAATCTAATGCTTAATAGTCCCAGGGTATACTCAAAAAAAAGCCATCCGGTTTAATCGGATGGCTTTTTTATATCGCTTTTATGAATCACTTACATGATTCGACGAACAAAATTATTTTAACCATTACAAGGTAAGGAATTAAATGCTAATTCAGCTAAACCGTAAACTTATTTAGTTTCTGGGCTTTTAGTTTCTGTACCTTTGGTCTCTAGGCTTTTAGTTTCTGTACCTTTTTTCTTTTCAGCTTTAGGGATCTCAGTTCGGGGGAACCCTTTATCCTTATTCATTCCCTTTTCACGGTCGCTGCCACAGCCTGCAATTAATACGAGGAGTGATAAAGCAATAAAAAAAGGCTTTAGGTACTGAATCATATGAACATCCAAAATCACATTAAATACAAATAAAAAAGGGGCGATTGGAAATTTAGCCAATCGACCCTTGAATTAAAACAAGAGAGACTATTTTTTGGGAGCTTCTTTAGCTGCATCCTTGCCACCTGCTGGAGCAACAGGAGCAGGAGTACCGCCCTTCTTGTCAGCATCTTTCTTGGGGGCTTCGCCACCACAACCGGTAAAACCAACAGCAACAAAAGCAGAAAGAGCAAGAGCGCTAAGCATCTTTTTCATGATTACAATCCTTTGAATTTATCCAGTAAGATCTGGATTTTTCCGCCCGGGATAAAAACAAGCCGAGTCTTCCGGGCAAGCGACTCGGCTTATATTATTTACAAACTATACTAGAAATAGCAAGAAATCAAGAATTACTTCTTTTCTTCTTTCTTTTCTTCTTTCTTTACTTCAGGAGCTTTGACTTCAGGAGCTTTTTCTTCCTTCTTGCCTTCTTCCTTCTTTACTTCAGGAGCCTTTTCTTCCTTCTTAGCTTCTTCCTTCTTTACTTCAGGAGTAGCAGCCTTCTTGCCTTCTTCTTTTTTGGTAGCAGGAGCGGGAGTACCGCCCTTCTTGTCAGC
>RFZJ01000160.1 GCA_009920765.1 Planctomycetota bacterium
TATTTCTCTAGTGGGTGGTTATGGCATTGGGCACAGCCAATGCGGGTGCCCAGAAAAGATTGTGCCATGGATGCCACGACTTCGCTGCGATGGGCCTCGCGCTGTTCCCCCACAGTTACGATGAAATAACCGACGGAGGGGTTTTCAGAAGTGCTGCCCGTGGAGGTGAGAATTTCACTGCAAAGAACATCCCAAGGTTTGTTGGTGTGAACCTGGTCGTGAAGCCATGAGTGAAACGCCCTGACCCCTTTGGTGCCCCGAACATCGTGGTCGCGTTCCTTCCGGTTCTGGAAAATGTCTGCAAGTTGCAAAGTCCAAAAGTCGACAAACTCGGGGCTATCCAATACTTTATCGATCATGATGGCACGCTTGTTCGGGTTTCTATCTGCTAGGAAGGCGGTGACTTCAGAAGGGGTGGGCAGAATGCCTGCAGCATCAAGGTATAGCCTGCGCAGGAAGACTTCATCTGTGCAAGGGGGGCTTGTAGGGATTCCCAAGCCTGAAAGTTTCTTGAACACCGCATCATCAACGGGGTTTATTGCCTTGGGAAAAGATGCGATGGGAATTGGATTTTTATAAGGAGTGGTGAAAGTTGCAATTGCGACTTGGTCTTCGAAAAACACTTGTACAGATGTTTCGCCAGGACGAAGTGCGTTTACCAAACCATTGGCATCCACGCTAAGTTGAGCAGAATCAGTTACTGCAAATTTTGCAAGCCATGTTACATCAACAGTTTTGTTGTCGGAGAATTCAGCCAGGACTTTCAGTTGTTGTTTTTGATCTTTTGCAAGCAGCATGGTGGCGGGGGTGATTTTTAATCCGGTAAGTTTCGCTTCATTTTTTAGTGGGCCTGGCGTTCCCGCTTTCAACCATTGCACCATCAATTCATGGGATTTGCTGTTTCTGGAAAACAGCCTGCCACCTTCGTGAGGCACTTCGCCCATAGCTTTACGAACAAGCAGGCTTTCGCCCGGGTCTGCGGTATCAATTCTGCGGGCTAAAAATTCGCGAGTTAGCCAGGCGTGATCCAATTCCGGCGCATAACCCCGAAGCGAAAGTCTAAAACCATTTTGCCCATTGCCTTTTCCATGGCATGCGCCCTGATTACAGCCATGTCTGGTTAACAAGGGCATGATTTCATGAAGGAAGGAGGGCGTGGTTTCTGCGCCATATCCTGCTCCATTTATGAGAAGCATGGTTATTAACGCAATCCAGCATGATGAATGATTTACGTTCATGGAAGGCAATCAAATGAAGAGAGAGTGTTAAAACTGCGGACAATTAATTACACATTTCTTTATATCGGAAATAAAGTCGTCTATAAAGCATAAAAACCTCTACCGGAGTGGGTTTTCGTGAAGAATAAATCGAATAATAGGAATTAGTTGTAATAAAAAAGCAAGGGCCCTGAAGTTATCAGTGCCCTTGCTTGAATCCACCTATAAGGCTTGATTAGCGAATGCTAACTTTGTCGGCCTTGGGGAAGTTTGTTGGGATGGTGTTGAGGGTGACTTTCCCGGTGGCAGCCCACTCTGTCCCTCTTGCGAAGGTAACTTCAAAGCCGATGCATTTCATTGCAGGTTCAGCATGGCCCAAAGTGGTATGGAAAATACGGCCTTTGCCGTAATCCAGCACCATGAGCATGGGTTCGTGTTCGCCCGAGCCGCCGGTCTTGGGGTCTGCAAATGCGGTTGCCAAGACGGTAAGGTTTTTTGCAGGGCCACGAAGCCTGTCGTAAAGTTCATCGGTGTTATGCATCCACTCTGCGGGAAGGCCCTTGGTGATTGGGTGTTCGGTATTGCGGGTGACGACAACAAATTCGTGTTGTTTGCCATGGCTACCGCCCCTGCCTGGGGTCATATCATTGACAAACTTGCCATCCTTCAAGCGGACATAAGGCCCGCTCTTTTCGGATCTGCCACCCCATCCGCCCACACCGATGATCTCGTTGTATTCGGCCCATGCGGGGAAAGCGTTGTTGGCTGCATGAACAGGAACAAATCCGCCACCATTTTTTACATATTCAACCAGATCGTTCTGGGTTTCCTTGGACCAATCCTGGCCATTGTAATTGCTTACTACAACTTGATAGTTGGAAAACTTGGGCCTGAAGGTTGCAACTTCGGGTCCCTTTGGGGGGGCGGTTGCAACATCCACACTAAACTTACCTGTATCTTCAAGAATTTTCTTGAGGATGGGGGTGGTGCCTTTCCAATTGTGGTTATTCTGGCCATCAATAATCAATGCCTTGATTTTATCTTCAGCGAAGGAAGTGCTTGCAATCAATAGTGCAAGTGTCATGGACAGTAATCGTACTGCAAACCTATTCATCATTCAGCTCCTTGGAAAACAGTTTTGAAAAAATACTTAGACTTGATGATACAACGAAGGTCAGGATGGTGCAATTAATTAGATTTGCAAGCCGATTTTTTAATGGGAAGCTTTGGGGGAAATGCTGGAATTGGAAAAGCCAACTAGATGGATCTGGCGATGCGGAAGCCCAGGAGCCTATTTGAATTATTGGGAGATTCCATGCCCCGGAAGGCAGCCCGTAAGCACGTTTCTTCATCGATATAGGATCCGCCCCTGCATATGCGTTTTTTGCCGCTTTTTGGTCCGCCCGGATCGACTGAATCTTCCTTGGAGTAAGGTTCATACCAATCTTTGCACCATTCCCAAATATTGCCATGCATGTCATAAAGGCCAAAACTATTTGGGGGATAAAGTCCAGTAGGTTTTAATACGGGCTGTGGTCGGTGGTAATTGATCCCGCTTGAAAAATTAACCGTATCAACTTCCCCAAAGGCAACTTTAGGCTTTGCATTTTGTCCCGGTAAGGGATTTAAGGGAGCAGTGATCCTGACATTTGCATTTTCTGTGCTCATGGTCTCGCCAAAATAAGTTGCAGTCGTGGTTCCCGCTCTGCAAGCGTATTCCCATTCCGCCTCGGTAGGGAGGCGAAAACCGCCTGAGGTTAATGCATTCAATTTATCAATAAAACGATGGCAATCATTCCAGGATACATCAGTTACGGGAAACTTTGGGTTTTTTAAATAACTGGGATTATTTCCCATGAGAAGTTCCCATTGTTCCTGAGTAATGGTAATGCTACCCAGATAAAAGGACTTGGTAATGGTGACTTTATGCAATGTTTCATTTACGAACCGATTTTTTTCCGATAAGGGCGAGCCCATCAAAAAAGAACCTGATGGTATCAGGCTTAGATCAAGGGTGACTCCATTTCCCAGATCGATTACCTGTGTTTTTGGTATTCCCTCGAGCTTAGGTTTTTCTGGATTGCTAGCTGGGATAAGCGAAGGCGATGGTTTATTCAAGGCGTTTTGACAACGAAGGATTAACTCTTTTGGTTCCGGGTCGATTAGCTTTGCCAGCGTTAAAGCATTTTGGTGCAATCCTGTATTGTTTAAAGTTTCCACCGCAAGAGTGCGGATTTTCATCACGGCTTTTTTTGCTTCTTCAATCGGGATTTCCAACACTTCATAATAAGCAACAATATTTTGACAAAGTTCGTGGCAGTATTGGGGTTCCTGGGCGAATAACTCAAGCTGTTGGCGAAATTCAGGATAAAAAAAGCGCAGTCCAATTTGAACCCATGGGTCACAATTTCCCTTGGTTTTGATTAATTCAATCAAGCCTGGCAATAGTTTTGCTTTTTTTAGGATTAACTGTTCCTCACGGTACGAAAGAAGAGAATTAAGCACCGTTGCAATGTCAGGCCTTTGTGCATTTTGAGCTGCAACATGTGCAAGGGATAATAATTCCGCATCATTAAGGTTGCTGCCATCCCGATTTACCAGAAGCTGCAGGTGGATTCTTGCAAGGAGCAGGTGGACTTCGTTACGAAGGCTGAAATCAGCGATACCATTTGGAAGATCAGGATTACCCAGGAGTGCAACGGCTTGCTGGCAGCGATGCAAGGCATTTAAAGGTTTTACCTCGATCAGATTACGAACATCTTGAATACATTGCTGGATATAAATTTCCGGGCCTGTATCTTCGGTGTCCAAAAAATCCAAAAGCTCTTCTGCGTTCATTCGAAACACCTGGGATTCTGCCAGCAGGGTGTTGAATGATTGCAGTTGATTTTCGGTGGGATCCAAATCAAGGAAAATCAAGGTTTCTGTCGGACGACTGATTGCGACCCGTATTTGATCAATCGCAAGGCGTTTTCTCAGGCGATTTATTTCAGCACCTTTAAGGTCTTCTTTTATTTCCATGATTGGGGCAAGAAGACTTGCGGGTTCCAGCACGCATACCGTTTGAAATTCCAATCCTTTGCTTTCTGCAACTGAAAGAATATTTTTTTTGATATCTTCCGCAAAGAAAGTTGGTGCGTTGTCATGCACCCTGATGATGGCGCACCCCGGTAAGTCGGCAAGCACCTTTAAAAGCCGAGAAAGTGAAGGGCCATTGGATTCCCGGCAATAGATGATTTTCCCATTTGTAGCATCAGAGACCGGGTTTTCTTCAAGGCCCCTCGGACGATCTTCTTTTGGAAGGTGTTGGTACAAACTTCTTGCAGAATTCACAAGATGACCAATATTGCTCGGATTCCGAAGGTTGGCAGATAGAGATAAATCTTCCGGAGATTTAAGAATTTGCGAGATGAGGTCTTTTAATTTGCCCCATTCAAAATCGGTAGGCCGAACGGTCTGCCCCTCGTCACCAGAAACCAAAACAAAAGGGGCTATTCCATTATTGAATTCAGCAATTTTCCTGGCAAGAAATAGTGGTACCGAAGTTTCGATGGGAGTCAGATCCTGCACTTCATCCAGAACGATGCGGTTAAGACACGATAATTCTGTTCTTAAAAAACGATTGGAAATAAGTTTTTTCAAGGCATGTCTGGCTAAATCCAGGTCGGGGAAATAATCCCAGATCGGGGTTACAGTTTCCAATGCTGAAATCGCTGCAACAATTCCCTCGGTTGTGAAGCCCAGGAAAGGCAAGCGCCTTAAGGTATAATCTTCAAGTGCAAGTTTGGAATTAAAGTTTTCTGATGTATTCAAATATTCGCCAACGAAATGTGCCCTTACTTCTGCATACAGTATATCTGGTAATAGATGCCAGCGACCAAGGATTGATGGGCTAAGGCGGGCAATACCGTTATAAAAAGCGCTTTTGGCTTCGTTGGGCGTCCATTTGGGCATGTACCCATGTGCCATTTCCCTTATGAAATCTGAAAATATTTTTACTTGAACCGTAGTACCATTGGGCGTAAAGGATTCAAAATATTCTTCCGCTTGTCTCGCCAGTCCCGCAGACCAGGTTAGATAAAGCACTTGCTCATTGGATCGGGACTGAATTGTCTGCCAAAGGGAAGCTGTTTTCCCGCTACCTGGATTGCCGCGTAAAAGACGGATTGCGGAAAAAGAGTTTATGAATGATTTTTGATCTGGTGTCCATGGAAGAGGGAAATCCAATCCGCTCATCAAATCGGTGTTATGAAGTTGATGGTAGTCGTTGATTTTTCCAGATTGTAAAAAAGTGTGATCATCATGGTGCCTGATGGCTCTTAAAAAAATCGAATGTGATGCCTTCGATATTGATTTTACCGGCGGTGCTGAATCCGGTGCCCACCAAAGATAATAATGGCAGCCATTATTTCCGCCCATTGGAGTCCTGCGCCAGCCATGATTGTTATTCCCTTGGACGCCCTTGACCACCGAGGTTCTGCCATGCGCGCAAAGATGGGTCAGCACCAAGGTAAGGCGCTTACCCAACGCACTTACAGAGGTATTTCCGTTTAATGTAGCCAGGATATCGTCATGGCAGTTTAAAGTGAACTTTTCATGTGGCAAAATTACTGTATCTGGCAACGAATCGTTGCCAAAAGTAAGTTTTAGGTCTAACGTGGGCGAGAAAGACATTTCGTTAACAGCCTAAATTAAGTGGTCTTACAAAACATCAAAAGTATACCTTTTAAGTTTTAAATTGACAATATCTTAATTTTTTATATATATCAGTAAATTAAAAGTATATAAACTATAAATTTAATTATTTTTTTAATGTTTTAATTAAATATTTAGTTTTTTAATAAATATTTTTGATCCTTGTCGATAAATGTTGGCGTTAGGTTTGATTTGCCTGTTTTGCAAACGCACTGCTGGCGATTTTTCAATTTGGTTTGTGCTAATGCCGCTATATAAGTCGCTTGGTTGATATGAAGATTATGGCTGCAAAATAATGTTTGGTTAACAGTTGAAACATGCAATCGGACATTTCATACTGGAACAATTCTGAATGAGTTGTTTTATTGGTTTTTAGGAAGTGTATTCATGCATTTGAAATTGTGTTCCGAGTCGATTTTTACTGCTTTGATGGTTTTTTTTGTTGCTTGCCAGCCAATTTTGGCCCAGCCCAAAAATCCTGTTCCTCCAGATCTTACCAAAAACAAACCTGGGGATATCAAGTTGACTTACAACCTTGGTGCAACCGGACTGCGTGGCTGGATTTACACCAAGCCCGCTAATTTTTTCGAGAGCCAGCA
>RFZJ01000017.1 GCA_009920765.1 Planctomycetota bacterium
GTGGTCACCTCGGCCGTGGCTTCCTTTGGTCCCACCCTTAACTTGGATGAATCCAAGGCTAATGCCACCATTGCCATTGCCATCACTGGCATTGAAGATGGCCAACCGGCCTCGGTTACCATCAATGGTTCAACCTTTACCGGTACTGTTTACAACGGCAAGGTGCTTGTTACCGTGCCTACCGCAACTCTTGATGCCATTGCCGATGGCACCAACCCTACCTTTACGGTAAGTGCCACCGATCGTGCCGGAAACATCGGAACCATGGCGGTACAGTTCAGCGTGGATAAGTCCGGCCCACCAAGGCCTTCGATTGTCAGCGTGACTTCCTCGCAGACCGACCCCAACCCAGGCGACCTTTTCACTTCCATTGTCAACCCGACCGTGGTGTTAAGTGGGCAGCCTGGCCAAACCGTTGTTATTCATGGCCCCAATGGAATAGTAAACCCTGCGGACTACACCGTTACGGAATCCAATGGCCTTTACACAATCACCTTCACCACAAATCAGGCTCGTGGTGATTACCAGGTGAACCTGAGAGATGCCAACGGCAATGAAAACGCCGATGGTGCCGGCGCGCAAAACTTCTTCCGTATCGACAGTGTTCCAATCTTGTTCGATAACCCGCTGCGTCGCTCCACCACCCTAGGCAGTACCTATGGCAACCTTGGTGCCAAGAACATTCTTAATGGCCAGGTATTCAATGTGCCCCAGCAGTCTGATAACACATGGGTGGATTTGGATGGCGAGAATCTTACCTTCGGTCTGACTGGCAGCACTGTCATTGCAACCGACCTTAACAGCAACCCCACCCTGCTGGAGGTTTCCATCAATGGTGCAGTTCTGCAACTGAACCCGATCACTGGCGCTTACAAATATACGCCCGTGCCATTGATTGATCGCATGGATACCTTCATTCTGACACTGCGGGATACCTCGGGCAACCAGACGCAGTTGAAGCTGACCTTCAACTCCATCGACACACTGGACCGCGATGGCGTTGGCAGTGCTTCAGAATCCACCCTTGCTGGTATCGTTACCGGTACCGGAGATAACACCAACCTTTCAGGTGACCTCAACCGGGATGGCGTTGCTGATGCCAACCAGAACTCGGTCACCACACTAGCTTGGCGCAAGGAAGCAGATTACCTCAACGCGATAAATCCCAACACCGCATCAAGCACTGATCGCGCTGCTGTGGTTTGTATTGTGGTCAATAGTTCCGTGTTTGATCCAAACACAACCACCACGCTTACCCAACTCATGGGCAATGTGGATCCGCTGGCTCAACTTCTACAAATCGAGGTTACCAACTCCAACGGATTGCTTCCTGACAGCAAGGTGTTTTACAAGCCTTGGGATTTAATGAATTTTGCAGTCGAATCCCTGGTAAGCACCGGCCTGACTGATGTTAATCCGGATCGACCCGGAACCCAAATTCAGGTTGCGATTGATATCTCCAATGCCAACATGCCATTGGGTGGTTTTGGTTTCAGCCTTTATCGCAAGTATGTATCCCAGCAGACACTGGATGATTATGCCCAGGCGGGTATTACGCTTACGGACCTCGATAATAATGTAGTCACCACCCAAGGTTGGTATGACTATACCCAGAGAACACCGGGTGGAGATGGTGCATCCTTCAAGGATTTCAACAATGATGGCAAGATCGATGCCATCATCGTTACCCTGACCGACAATGCCTTCGGTGATGATAGTCCGGTTCGTAACAAGATCATTGACCCGGGCACACCATCCTCTAACTTCCCACCTAACCCAGGTGGAAACAACCCTGCGGTTCCCACACCACCAGGAAGCAACCCTCCTTCGCCACTGCCTAATTCTTTTGCTACAACTGGCACCAGCACGGGTTCTGTTCCAGGAACCACGGTCAACATTTACAAACCTCGAAACCATTGCAACCATGGGTGAAGGCGGCCTGCCAATACTCAGGGTGTTTGATGGCGTAACTGGCGCCCAGACAATGGAAATCCAAGTTTATGATCGTGCCTTCACCGGTGGCATTTTTGTCGCTGTCGGCGACCTCGGACACGATGGCATCCTTGATTTTGTCACCGGTGCTGGCAATGGCGGCGGCCCCCATGTCAAAATATTCAACGCCCTCACAGGATTGGAAACCTCATCCTTCATGGCCTATGACATCAACTTCAGAGGCGGTGTGAGCGTAGCTGTCGGCGATATCGATGGCTCTGGCTTCCCTGTTATTGTCACTGGTGCGGGCCCTGGTGGCGGCCCTCATGTCAAGGTATTTAACAGCACTGATCATTCCCTGATCAAGCAGTTCATGGCTTACGCTACCACCTTCTCGGGCGGGGTTTATGTCGCAGTCGGCGATTACCTCTCCGATGGCAAATACGAGATCATCACTGGCGCAGGTGCTGGTGGTGGCCCTCATATTAAAATCTGGGATTACGAAACTCTTAATCTCGATGGCCAAACCATGGCCTTCACGGATTTCACCAAGGATACAGGCGAAGTCATCGATGTGATCTTTAATGGTGGCGTGCGTGTTGCCCTTGCTGATGCCAACGGCGACAATGTTCTCGACATTCTCGCTGGTTCTGGCCCAACTGGTGGGCCTCGTGTTGAAGTCTTTGTCGGGTTCCGCTTGGAACTTCTGATGAACTTCTTCTCGGGCGACAAGAAAGATGGAAGAGGCGTATTCGTCAGCCAGTAATTACTGCTGCAGAATATCCGGAACCCCGCGGGATTAGGGCAATCCTTGCGGGGTTCTTTTTTTAGCAACCAAGCTAATCGATTATTTACATTAAAAGCGCCGTTTTTTCAGGGTCATTACCAACAGCACTGATAATTGCTTGATTTTAGCCAGTCAATTTGATTAACTTACGCATGGGAGGAATTAAATAGACTGCGGCAATTTATTTATACAAACATCGACTTCCACTTTGCTCCCTTAGGTGATACATGAAAATGCTGCTTGGTATGGTAATGGGGTTTGGCTCAATGGGCATATTGTTTGCGTTTGCACAGGAAATAAAACCTGGGCAAACAGAAATTATTGCCCTTGGCCAAGATGTGAAGTTGGAGATGGTGTTAATTCCGGCAGGAAAGTTCCTAATGGGGTCAAATGAAAAAGAAAAAAACAGGGATGAGTATGAAACCCAACACCAAGTAACAATAACGAAACCTTACTACATCGGAAAATATGAAGTCACCCAGGAGCAATGGGAAGCGGTGATCGGCAATAATCCCAGTTTTATCAAGGGTGCAAAGCTACCAGTTACGAATGTGTCGTGGGAAGATTGCCACGCATTCATCAAGAAACTGAATGCTGTTGCCAATGGTGGATTCAGGTTGCCAACAGAAGCAGAGTGGGAATATGCATGCAAGGCTGGAACAAATACAGCGTTTTGGTTTGGAAAGGATATCACGCCAAAGGATGCCAATTATGGTGGTTCAAATTTGGGGAGGCCTGTAGCCATAGGAAAATACAAGCCAAATGCTTTTGGCTTGCACGATATGCACGGCAATGTTTGGGAATGGTGTGAGGATTGGTATGGAGCCTATGCCGAGGGCCAGTTAATAGATCCAAAAGGGCCAGCAAAAGCAGAACGCCGATGCGCACGAGGCGGGTCTTTTTTCGACCCCGAATCAGATGCTCGATCTGCCAACAGGTACGCTGCGGCTGAAGGTAGTCGGGTCGGTTATATCGGTTTTCGTTTGACGAGAACCAAATAAAAATTGTCCTGTTATATTTATAAGCCTGAAGTGTTAACGATGACTATACAAACTCTTCCATCAAGCGGTGGACACAAAAATATAATGGACTTTAATTAAAACGGATTCATAACACCAACTCCAACACTTCCGGCGCTGAAAGCTGCTACTAACCCGGTACTAAAATATTTAAGTGGGCATTCGCGAAACGGCCCAGGCTTTCTTTGCAAACTCAGATTTAATCTTCATTAAGCCAAACCCTTCAATTTTACAGCTTATTTCGTGAGTATGCCGGTTTGAATACATCAGCCAAAGGTTTTATTTCAATTGGTCGGAAGGGGCTGGCTTTCCCTTAAGCCGGTCATCAAACCACTGGAGAATCTCTTTTCTTGCAGGTTCGATCACGTCGCGATGCCCCTTGCCTTCGTACCAGGAAACTTTAATTTTGTTTCCACTTGCCAAGGCACGAGGAAGAAGGGCACGGGTATCCTCTGGATTCACAAGATTATCTGCTGCCCCCTGCACTACCAAGATGGGTGCCTTGGATTTTCTTTTCCCTGGAATGTTTTGTTCCAAGGCACGGGCAAAGTCTATACTCCACTCGGCTTGAACAAATGGCCCCTTCATCTCCAGGGAGGCGCGGAAGACCCGGGTTACAGGCACCTCTCCGGCTAGATCCACCAGTTTTTTGCCCTCTGCGGTGAACTCGCTCAATTCAACCTTGTAGGCATCCCGATAACTTCGCGCCAGTACGTAAATGTGTGGAATATTTAAAGGTTTCTGCAAAGGCATGGCGCCGGGAGCGATTACCACTGCGCCAAGATGATTCAGTTCCGGGGCATAAGCCGGCTGCTCTTCGCCGACAAACACCCCCGCATGGCCACCCTGCGACCAGCCCAGTGTCAAGAATTCCGAACCGGCATGGGTTGCCTCGAGATTTCGCGCCGCCCGGACGATATCCAGCGCATTTCGAGCGGCACTGTTGCCAACGCAGTATTGATGCACACCGGGTGCACCCTGGCCCTGATAGTCAGTAGCCACCACAACCAACCCCCGCGCCAGCAAATCCTTTAAATACGGCACACCGTAATCAACCGGGGCAGTTTCGGACCTTTGCACCAGTTCCTGAGCGGGGTTTGGTGCAAGTGATGGTGCACAATTTCTGGCGCCCCCGGTCGTTCCATGCGCCCAGGTCAGCACCGGTCTTGGCTTCGCAGTTGCTTCTTTTGGGGCAACAATAATACCGGTAACGGGAACTTCATGATTATCCCAGGTTCTTGAAACATACATAACACGCCAGGCCTTGGCGCCCTCAGGAGCGGGAATCTCCTCGGTTTGAATAACTTCCCCGGAACGCTTGCCAACATGCTTGGTGCCGCTTTCGTAAAAAGCGGTTATTTTGAAATCCGGTGCCAGCTTGTCGTTCGCACTGAAACCTTGCATCTCCTGGCCGCAGGATGTTTGTGTGAATCCACTCATGACGACAAGAATGGCAGCCCCCCCAATCAGACACGGAAACCATTTGGAAGAATTCACGGAACACTCCTAGATTTTTAAATGTAATTTTTTCTATTCACTTTGCAAATTTGAACGTAACCTCCACACCCACACTTTTCAACACTAATTCCAGGCATCCATCATCCGTCAATTATTTTTAGTTAAGTACCATTTAAACAAGAATTTCTTATTTTGTTTTGAATGACAAAATCAAATACAACCTGTTCTCTTTTTTCCTTATACGAGAAACTGGACCCGCATTCCCTTGATGTCGTAAGCATGCCGGCAGTTTGGAATCAATCCCAGGACTTATCTACGAGATACGTTGACTAAGTCACAACTTTTCTTGAAGCACAAATCCACTTAAATAAATACTATTTGGCCACCAAATTACTCTCCTCAAAAAGTTACTTACCCGATGCTGTCACAGGATCCAGTGACACGAAATCGCAAACCAAATAGTTTTTCGTGGAAAAGTTGAAATATTAATCTACCCCATGACGGTTATGAATTCCTTCTACCCTTTCATGGCAAGCATATTCTAAATTAATTTTATCCTGCAGACTCGATATTATTGTAAAACCTCTAAAATTATGTTACTTTTGCAAAACTGTAAAAATTATCCGGATCCCGATCAAGTTAATCTCACCCATGCGATTACAGATTCCATTATAAGTTAACCCGGATTCTTGAATTAATAATCTTGTTCCCATACTGCAGAAGAAGTGAAATCAACCACACACTATGGAGCAAAAAATGCCGAAGTGTTTGTCTACAATGGTGCTTGTTCATTTTAGATTGAAAACCTTAATTCTTTTGGCATGGTTTCTTACCGTTTCCCTCCCAAGTATTGCGGCTGAACCTTCAATCTTTCGCAATGGCAACGAGCTGGTAGTCCGAATCGAATCACTCGATCGCCTGATGCAGCAGAACAAACAACTGCAAGCCGTGATTTACCTTGAAGGCAAAAAAGGTATAAAGGAAATATCAATTTCACCCACCAACTTTTCCATGGTTGACTCTTCCGTATTTGATATGACTGGATTTGGAGAATGCACCGAGGCATCCATTGAAGTACGAGATGCTAACGGCAAAATTGTTCACTCGGCACGGGCCAAGCCTGTACCTGAAATACGATCAGAAACACATCCAGCACTTGCTATGGATAATTGGGCAGCCATAGAGCAGGGTTCAGCATCAAATTTACCGAATCCTAGGATTCAGTTGCCGGAAGTAAGCCGATTGAACAAAGTCATAATCAAGGATGCTCTACGCACAATCAAGGCTGCTGACATCACATTTCCCGTGATTGCCGATTCCGATGTTCCTATTCTTTCCTCGGTCAATGGGGTTATTCTTTCCCGCCAATCTTTTGCACCTGATGATCCCTCAAAATGCAGCCTGTACTTCTCCTATCGAAAGGGAATTTTCGATGATACAACCCGGACATTAAAATCCTACCGTAAGTTCCTTGTTGAAGTGCCTCTTGATCGCAGTTGGCTCAAGGGCAACGGGGATGAAATTGTCAATCTGCCACTTAACCGTTTTGCCATCCACACATCGGATGAACTCGAAAAATATGGCAAGCGTTGGAATGCTCCCAAGGGCTATCCGATGCTTGGCGAGTCATCGACGGGCCTTTTTCAAGGGGGCCAGTCCGCCGACACCGATGATCTCGGAAGAATCTACATCAGCAATGTTGCTGATGGGGCGGGCCTCATTCGCTTTAATCCGCAACTTAGACGTTTTGAACAACCACCTGTTAATTTTTCCGAGGAATGCCGCAAGTTTTTACTGATTGATGGAAAATGGAAAAGATCATGGGATACCGATCTTGCGCAAATCGTATGTACTCGAGGTAGGATTTATATTGTGTTTGACCGCAACTCCCGGGTTCGAACGGTGAATGGCGATTTCGAAACATGCAGTGGGGTTATCTCGATTCCTCAAGACAATTGGGAAAATGAACAAGCCTTTCGCAATGATATACGCCTTCATGCGGCAAGTTGGCCGGGTGCAAAAAACCCGCTATTTCCAGACGAAGTCGTAACGGGATCAACCCGGCGTACAGGACCTCCCATTCCCACCCTGCATGGAATCGCTTTTAGCTCCTGGAGACTTGACTTGGATGAACGGGGAAACACGCAACGACTTGCGATGGTAAAAAACCTGGGCGATTCATTTGCAATCGATGGAACGCCAATAGCACCGACCAAGATGACCATGTTAAACGGTATGCCAAGACAAAAATATATTAACCTGGGAAGCGCAGGTCGGCCACTAATCAATTTCGAATACGGCCAATTTTCGATGCCCCGGGCTGCCCTTGGACTGGCCCTGCCCGGAGCAACTATGGAACAATTGGTTGGCAATGATGGCCGATACCGAAAATTAATGCCCGAAGGGCCGACTGGTAACTTGACCATAAAATTCGACATCCAAGGAAAGATTATATCTGAACGCACTAAATTCAGTTCACTAGCCAATTCACTCAGTGGACTTGCACAAGGCCCAACCTATGCGCTGATTGCCATCCCCGACGAACCCCATCAGGCAATCGCATCATGCGAATATGGTTATTATGCCTCAAAAGTTGACTTCTCCAAACTTCATAAGGATGGCAAGGTTTATCGAAGTTATCTACACGGACCAGGAGAAGGCCAGACCAAAGGGCCACCTTGTGCTTTTCAACTGGGGCCCTACAACACAAAATGGATCGAAGATGGAAAATCATTATGGCTTTACGCAACCGGCTACACTGGAATAAGTCGAATGAAATATTCCGAAAATGGCACTCCTATGGCAAATTATATTATGGAACCAATCCACAATAAGCTGCTCCCGATGCCACTTGATGGCCAGCCTCGAAGCGGCGTGAAAGATTTTCTCCATGTAGAACCAACCTTGAATGGCTGGCTGATGAACATCGGCCGGGGTCGTGTGGGAAGGGGGGGTGGACCATATTCCTCGGCAATCGAACTTTTTAACCCCCTTAAACTTGGCGAAAGCTACACACTTGCCAGAATGACACGCTGCTATGGACTATACACCCCTGTTTCTCGAAATGTCCTTACAGCTTCCGATGAATCCCATCGGCAGGAAACTTTCGTTGCAAGTGGTGAGATTCGCACGGAGTATCTCGAAAATATTTCTGATCCAATGCAACGCCCTAAGGATCATCAACCCAAGGTTTTTGTGTTTGAGTGCCGGAATGGGGAAAACTCCACTTCCTGCAAGCTGGCCGACCTTTATGGTTTTTCAATGCCAAAAAATGATGGCAAAGGAAACGCTGCGAACCTTGCATTCTCGCCCTGCCGACAATACCTTGTGATATTGCAGGAAAATGGCACGATTCACACCTTCAATGTAGGGCAGCGGAGATTTGTTGATGGATTACAATTAAAGAATATGGAAGGCAAAACAACTCAACCACTGGAGTTCAGCCGTCCCTCGACAATGATTCTTTCAGCCCCAAATGGGCGATTATTCATTGCAACCAGGGGCAGTTCCGAAAATTCCCCAAATGTAACCTTTAGCGAGATAATTGTGTCTGTTGCTGGAAAGATCAAAATTCTACCACATCTTTCGGTCGTGGAAATGAGTGCAGGGCGTGCCCACGATCTACATGATGTCGTAAAATGCTTTTTACCTGACCTTGCAAAAAAAGATGGCTCCTATGATCTCATTCTTGGAGCTAACCCAGACAATGGTGGCCAACCGGTGGTTCGCGTAATCGAGGATTTCATCAAACCATAGTCAGCCAGTTCAATAGTGTCATTTCAAAGTCTACAAGGACTTTTAAAATATGGCACACCCGCTGGTAATAATAATTTTCTGAGCTTCTTTATCTATTCAACTTTAACCCCTTCCACCCTAATTCCAGTAATTAAAGATACCGAATGATTAATTTGAGCAGATCGTAGCCAACAGACTAATCAAATCGCCGGATTCTATCGCGAGTCCGGAGCGTTGGTTGGTTCGGCCTCCCTGTGCGTGGCGACCCACACCTCCCGCGCCCGCCGGATGCCCCGCACTACACCGACCGAGGTGGTGATAAGAATCCAGACGGCCAGTATCAGGAGGGCAAACTGAAAGCCGAGCAACCACGGGTTAGAGTTTAATGCACCAACACCTGCTCCGACAATGCTTCCCCATAAAAGCCCGCCAATGAACCCCTTTTGGACTTCCAGCCAGAACGCCCGCAAAGGTGTGAGCGCTTGGCATTTGGTTTTATCAATAGTCATAAATCGAGGAATTAATCTCATGTTCAGTAAAATACTAGCATGATATGTTTTAGGTCACCTATCCCAGATATTTTAGGGACAACTTTTTTGAATATTTGGCCTAGAAGTGCTGAAAGTGCTTTATTTATAGGCCTTGATAAGGCACTCAAAAATCAAACGGAGAGGGGGGGATTCGAACCCCCGGTGAGGTTGCCCCCACACAGCATTTCCAGTGCTGCACAATCGGCCGCTCTGCCACCTCTCCAATCTACACTTAAAGTCTATTAGAGTTAATACTTTGCGTCAATTAAATGCTGGAAGAACTTGGTAATTGAAAAGAAAATATAACCCGTTACAATCGGTACTGGCAAATTTGATCCCTCCATTAAAAGGACCCAACAAATGCTTTTTAAGTCTATTGCAATGCGTTTTTATGCCCTTTCTCTGAGTATTATCGTCGCAGGAACCCTGGCAGCGGCAGATAAAGATGGCTACACCCCCATATTCAATGGCAAAAACATGGAAGGTTGGAAGTTTTTCTTCGACCCCAAAGCACCAAAGGATATTGACACATCTAAAAACTGCACCGTCAAGGATGGTGCTATCATTTGCTCTGGCAAACCCACGGGCTTCTTCTACACAGAGAAATCTTTCACAAATTATGTTCTCGAATATGAATGGCGTTTCCCTGCAGGCAGCAAGCCAGAAAGTAACTCTGGCTGCCTTGTTCATATGCAAGAACCTTTCAACAAAAATTTCCCCCGCAGCCTGGA
Organism: Planctomycetota bacterium; assembly: GCA_009920765.1. GTDB lineage: Bacteria > Planctomycetota > Planctomycetia > Gemmatales > Gemmataceae > UBA969. The sequence continues at coordinate 10,193 of RFZJ01000017.1, forward strand.
ACCCCAGGGCAGATATCTGAACCATGGGAAAATCTTTACCATCGGCCTGGGAAAAGACGAGGTAACCTACAACAAGTTTGATCAGGAACTTCTTACCAAGCAACTCAAACCCATGGGTGAATGGAGCAAAACCGAAGTCACTTGCCAGGCTGATGGCGTCGTGAAAGTGAAAGTTAACGGGGTGCAAGTCAGCGAATGCCAAAGTGTCTTGAAGAGTGGCCCGATTGGATTTCAATCTGAACAATCAGAAGTACATTTTCGCAATATCCGTCTGAAGCAACTGCCTTGATTATTTAATTAGACAAGGCTGATATTGTGGTGGGTGAGGCATTCGAAACCTGATTCTGTAACCAGATAGTTTCGCTCGATGCGCAACCCACCAACATTTGGAACATAAAGCCCTGGTTCCAAGGTAACAACATCGCCAGCGACCAGGATTTCATCAGATCCCGGAACAATGAATGGCGCTTCTGGATGAGAAAGTCCCAAGCCATGCCCTGCATGGTGCGGGAAGTGGTCACTGAATCCCGCCTTAAGAAACACCTCCATGACTGATTGATAAACATGGCTGGCATTGACACCTTCAAGCAGGTTTTTTTCGCCTGCATCCATGGCAAGCTTGGCGAGATCCATGAGTTGTTGCTGGGAAGAAGAAGGTTTTTTGCCGACAACAAGGGTATTGGTAAAATCGCAGCGATAGCCAAAAAGTACGACTGAAAAATCGAGAATAAACATATCTGATTCTTTAAGTTTCCGCTGGGTCGGGGGACCACCCTTACGCTCAGGGCCGGGAGAAACAGCAAAGTCGCCATAGACTATGAGAGGTTGCCCGCCATGTGCGGTGCAGATTTTCTGGACCTCGGAGTAGACATCAAGTTCAGTCATTCCGGGTGCAATATTTTCAAGAACCCAAGCTTGTGCTTTTTCTGCGATTTGAGCCGACCGTTTAATAAGGGATATTTCATCGGGATATTTTTTACGCCTGAGTTTGCTGATGGCTTTGTGAATTTCAACGCCCTGGCTTGTATCGATGCGGTCATGAATGAAAGCGCCCGGAAATCTTTTTTCGACTTCAGGAAGAAGAGCAAGTGCCCTAGTTGTCTTTGGGTGGGAGATACCATCATACCAGTTGACAGAAACAATATCATCAGCAACACAAAAACTCACAGAATCGGGCAATCGGGTATCATGAAAAACAACGCAACTTGCATCGGGATTAATAACAAGAAGGCCACCAAAGCCCGCCCCAAGACTGAAAGGATCGACATAAAAACCCGAAAGCCAGGTGAGATGGGCAGGATCTGAAAGCACAAGCGGGCTTTTGGGATTATCCATGAAGGCAAGGAAAGCCTGCCTTCGTTTAAGGCATGAATTTTTATCAAGCATGAATAGGCCTTTCAACAAATCAGGACAAATATTCCATTAGAATATTAACAGTACCTTCTTTTGTCGATATGGCCTGCTTAACCGTTAATGTTTAACGCATATAGGTAAAAGTTTACCCAGTTTAGGTTGCGATATGAGTCGAGCTAGTTTACCCTGAATGCTAGGAAATTTGCACACGGTTTATGCAGGTAAGACCCATGATTTCAACAAGAGTTAATTTAGCTGGCTTTTTCGTCATTTCAAGCCTAATGGCAATAGGTGCAGACAAGCCACTAGAGCTAAATGAACTGCAAATCCGGGAACTGGTAAAACAACTTGGTTCAGATTCTTTCGTATCGCGTGAACAAGCAAGTGAACAGATTTTAAGGCAGGGATATCGATCCATGCCGGCCTTGGAAAATGGCCTGACTAATCCAGATTACGAAGTGGTACGAAGGGTGCGAATACTGATATCCCTAATAAGCGAATCGGAAAAGAAGACAAAGTTACAGGCATTTCTGGAAGATGTGGACGGGAGCAAAAACACGGTGCTTCCCGGCTGGGAGAGGTTTGAAAAACTTGTTGGGAAAAGCACCTCTTCAAGGGCCCTTTACGGGCAGATTTATAAAGCCGACCCCGGCTTGATGGATGAAGTTGAAAACGACAAAAACATTGGCAAGGCCATAGTATCCGAAAAAGCACAATGGCTTCACAACAGCATTTTCAGCCCAATAGCAGGGAAAACCATAAACCTTGAACTAGGGGATATTGGGGCGGTGCTTTTTGCTGCAACCATGCCTAATATGGAACTGCCCCAGGAAGTTGTCAACAACATAACAAACCTTCTTTACCAGCCTTCCGCAAGAGATGCAATCAGCTCATCCAAAGGAACCAGCCCTTTTAGAAAACTTCTAGGCACTTGGATGCTTCAGCAAACAGACCCCAACATTATTTCTCAGCACTTGCACCTCTCACAAAACATGAACATGACAGAAGGCTTGCAACTGGCACGGAAAGCAGCATCTGAAAAATCAATGCCCGTATACACTAAAACCGTGGCCCTGACCCTTTTGGGAAAAATGGGCAGTGCCGAAGATTCTGGATTACTGAGAAATTTCCTGGGCGATGAAACAGTGGTGGGAAACTTTCAACTGCCCAACCAGCAAAAAGGAAGCACGCAAGTTCGGGATGTTGCCCTTGCGATGCTGGTACACATGAGCGGGCAATCCCACAAAGATTATGGATTCAGTTTCGCACGGGACAACCAGGCACTTTTTTTCAATCCATACATGCTGGGATTTACCACACAAGAAAGCCGAATGGTCGCAATGAAGAAGTGGGAAACTTATTTCACAAGCAAACCCGTACAAAAAACAAAAAGCTAACTTGCTTTATGTTTTTTAATCATGGTGATTTGGTTGCCACGCTCATTATGCTCGACATGATCCATGAAAGTTCGGATCAATAGCATTCCCCTGCCAGTAACTTTGTCAAGGTTTTCGGGTTCAAATGGATTGGGAAGACTGGTGGGGTTGAAGCCCGGACCTTCATCAGCAATAGTAAAGCGAATCTCTTCCTTCGAAATCCTGGCAACAAAAATAACTTTACGACCTGCATAGGGCTTTTGTTTTTTTCGCTCGTCTGCGAGTGAGTAAAAATAGTCCTCATCATCGTCCCGCAATTTGGAATCAAGCTCCAGGTTGCCATGAAGCATTGCGTTTGTAAGTGCTTCGTGCAATGCAACCCCGATAAGCATCATGGAATTGGGTTCACAGAAATTAAACTGGCCGACAAGATGTTCGATATGGCTGACCATAGGGGAAACATGAGAGATATCATTTTCCAAAATAAAATTAACTTCATGACAAACAAGAGCATCATTTACAATTTGAAGGTTTTTTTCATTGCGCAAGGTGGAAAGGACTTCATTCAAAGTTGAGTGCAGTTCATTGGCAAGCAATTTTTTAGGGACATAACTGGCGGCACCAGCGCGCAAAACCCGGACTGCAAGTTCTTCGTTGCCATGGGCAGTCATAAGGATGATGGGGATTTTGGAAAATTCCTTGCGGATTTTTTGAACCAACTCAACGCCATCCATGTCAGGCATGAAGAGATCGGTAAGGATGACATCAGGGTTTGAGTTTTTAAGAAATTCGAGAGCTTCATTACCATTGGAAGAAAAGAACACCTGCCAACCTGGCTGGGAATTGACCAACCCACCGACCAAGTGACGATCAACAGGGGAATCATCAACCACAAGCACTTTGCGGGTGACGATCGAATCTTGGTTTTCATTAAAATCGCGATTCAGGTTCAAAGCCAGTTGGCCCCCCGAAATAATGAGCAAAATACCCAAAAATTAAAATCACCCAATTGCCATTAGTACTTCAACAAAAATCTATCCATGATTATACTTAAAAACTTAAAGAATAGCTTACTATATTTTTAGTTTGAAGGGGAAAGTGATTCAAGAGAATGTAAAAAGCGATATAATTAAACCTTAAAGGCCATAAACAAGGATAATTAAGCTGATATCTAAAGATAAACTAAATTTTTCGAAAAAGAAAATATCATGAATAAATACAAGGTTCAAAAAGATAGCAGGTTAATCGATAATCCGAGATTTCGGGTTGTTGTCGCTATTTCAGGGACCGTAGGAATTTTAATTTTATCTTGGGCCCTCTTAACGCCTAGGGCACCTGAGGGAATGGTATGGATCCCCCCGGGAGAATTTTCCATGGGCGATGATTCCGACCGGGAAAAATATGCGGATGCATTACCGGTGCACCGGGTCAGGCTTCATGGGTTTTACATCGATAAAACCGAGGTCACCAATTCACAGTATCAAAAATTTGTTGATGCAACGGGTTATAAGACGGTTGCAGAAAGGCCGTTAGACCCCAAAGACTTTCCTGATGTGCCACCAGAAAAATTAGTTCCTGGAGCAGGAGTATTTTCTCCACCCGTGCAAGAAGTTGTCGACTGCTCAGAATGCAACCAATGGTGGAAATACAAAGAAGGTGTCTGTTGGAAAAACCCAGAAGGCAAAGATAGCAACTACAAGGGCAGGGAAAACCACCCCGTGGTTTATGTAGCCTGGGAAGATGCGGTGGCTTATTGCAAGTGGGCAGGAAAAAGATTACCCACAGAAGCCGAGTGGGAATACGCAGCACGCGGGGGACTAGAGCGCCAGCCTTATTCTTGGGGTTCAGAATCACCATTCGAAGGTAAACCCAAGGCGAACATTTGGCAGGGCCCTTTCCCTAATCGGGATGACAAAACCGATGGGTTTGGTGGCACTGCGCCCGTTAAGAGTTACCAACCAAACGGATACGGGCTATACGATGTCAGTGGCAATGTTTGGGAATGGTGTGCAGACTGGTACAGGCCTGATGCTTATTCCCTTTTGTATCGTGGGTTGGATTCGGACGCATTAAAAATACCATTGTTAAACCCCAAGGGGCCAGCGTCGCCTATAGACCCCCATGGAAATGAAACCAAGGTTCGGGTGCAACGGGGCGGATCTTTTCTTTGCAGTGCCAATTACTGTGTTCGATACCGGGTTGGTTTAAGAATGCATGGTGCTGAAGACACAGGGCTTTCTCATACAGGATTTCGCTGCGTGCTTGACCCATGAACCTATTAGCCTATCTAGCTTTGGCGTTAATTACATCATTGCAATTATCAAATCAAGTCCCCGAAGTTAAGATGCCTGCGGGTTTCGAAATCCTTCCCTATGCAGATGACTCCCTGGCAAGTGACATTTATTGTTTATCAATAAGCCCCAAGGGCGATGTGATGGTATCGGGCAAGGGATACTTTCGCATACTTGTTGATTCGAACACAGATGGAAAAGCAGACAGCTTCAGGAACTTCGGGCAGGCTCCATCCGATGGGGCAACCGGGCTCCTCTTCGAGAAAAATTCATTATGGTTCACTGGAAATCAAGGGCTCTGGTCTATTCCGATTGCTGATGATGGAGTAACCGCAGCAGGCCCGGGAATAAAACATCTGTCTTTTAAAACCGGTGGTGAACATGAGGCCCATGCAATCCGAAGGGGCCCCGATGGATTGATTTACATTTTATGTGGCAACAACACAGGCATTAATTCATCCTTTGCATTGGAGAACTCTTCACCTGTAAAAAATCCCATCGCAGGTACAGTCATCAAATACAATCCAGAAAACAAAAAGACCGAAATCTTTGCTGATGGGTTACGCAATCCCTACTGTTTTGATTTTAATCTGGATGGTGAACTATTCACCTTTGATTCTGACAACGAACGCTGCATCGCACTCCCCTGGTATGAACCCACCAGGATCTATCACTTGATTTCTGGAGGAAGATATGGATGGTGGAACCCGCAGCATTCAGAAACCTGGCGGTCGCCTCCATCCCATGCAGACATCCTTCCACCTATTGCAACTGCAGGCAGAGGTTCTCCTACCGGGGTACTCTGCTACAAGGGGAACCACTTCCCCGCAAAATATCAGGGCGCACTTTTTATATTAGATTGGACCTTCGGTAGGATTCTAACTTGCGAGCTTCAACCCAAGGATTCTTCCTTTAGCACCAATCCGGATATTTTTCTTGAGCCCAAAGGGAACTCTGGTTTTGCACCTACTGCATTGGATATGAACCCACTTACGGGAGAACTTTTTGTTTGCATCGGTGGGCGTGGCACCAAAGGCTCTGTTTTTCGCATCAGGCACCAAACGAATTCTGATTCTGCAAGTACCCTGCCCTACAGGGTTAAAAGGATTAACCCAGAAAAAGCATTAATTACAGCAGAATCTTCGCCAAATCTTTTAGAACGAAGAAAAGCGATTGAGTTCCTCCGTTTCGATCCAACCTTATCCGCTGAATCCATCAGCAAAATTTTTTCTGCCAACGCCTATCATCCGGATCGTTTTATCAGGTATGCAACCACCAAGTTGATTGAGGCTCACGAAGGACAAAACATTAAGCCAGGCAACGCAATTGCAGCAAACACCTTGGGGTTGGCGCTGGTGAAAACGCAGCCTGCAAAAACCGGGATAATTGCACTTGAAAACGCAACCAACACGAAACTTTCTTTTGCAACACGCATTGATTCGGTCCGCATCATGCAGATGGCAATGGGTGAGCTTCCCAATGTTTCACAGCGTGGAAATTACCGCGAGGGATATTCAATCAAACAACTTAAAGAATCATGGATTCCTAGCCCCGACCAAAAAAAACTTCTTGCCCTTGCTTATCCTTCGGGAGATTCAACCCTTAACTTTGAATTGGAACGAACCTTTGGCTTGATGAAATTCAATGACGAAAAAACCTTAAGCCTGCTTCTTGATCAGTTAACTCTTTCGTCTGACCCTATGAGAAAAATTCATTTACTAGCATCCATGGCGCAGGCCGGATCTTCATTTTCAGAGTCGCAAAAATCCAGGGTTATTAAGGCAATGCTAAATCTTGGGACAGAGCTTGACGAAAAAGGCATGAAGCGAGACCGGAACTGGCCATTGCGATTGCAGGAGATCTTTGCTGATCTTTCCAGAAACAACAAAAATTTCACTAGTTTGGTTGCAAATGAAGACACCTTTGGGCTGCCTGATCATGTCATATATCTGCGTGAAATGAACGAAGAAAAAAAGACGGCAGCCAAAAAATTTGCAGAGAAGATGCTGGCAAAACCAGAATTCGCTTGGAATGCACAATCCGTGCGAGTTTTGGAATTGCTACGCCCTGAAGAATCGTTCCCAGCAGTCAGGGCGATTTGGGGAGAACATGGCTTGGATGAACTTCTAATCAAAATTCTTGCAAAAAATCCAATGCGGGAGGATTTACAAAAGTTTACCACACTTCTGCGCCTGATCTCGAATGATGATTTACCTGAAATTCTTCACGCATTGGAAAAGCTTGCGCCTTTGGAAGAAAGCGATTATTTGCTTCTGGCCCAAAAACTTCCAAACCTTCCAAGCGAGTCAAAATACAAGGCACTCCAAGAACAAGTGTTTTCTCTTTTACGCAGGAAGTGGACCAATGCACCTGCTAACAACCAAATGCAAGATTGGATTACATGGGCAAAAACAAATGATCCCAAACTTTTGGCATCTTTGACCGTGTCGGGGGGAATCAGCCTGGATCAATGGAAAACCCGCATTGAGAAAATTAAATGGGACGAAGGGGATATATTAAAAGGAAAGAAAACCTTCACCCAGCTTAAGTGTGCATCCTGCCATTCTGGCTCTCAGGCACTGGGCCCTGCGCTCGAGGGAGTTACCCAAAGATTTTCCCGGTTTGATCTTTTAAATGCGATCATCCATCCGGACAAGGATGTACCCAATAGGTATCGCGCAATTGCCTACACCACCACCAAAGGCAAAATCATCCTGGGACTGGTGGTTTATGAATCTGCCGATGGGGTGCTTTTGCAAACATCCACAGGAGAACCTCAACGACTATCCGGGGATGAAATAACTCTCAGGCAACAAACGCAACGATCGATTATGCCAGTGGGCTTGCTGGATAATGCAAAAGATAATGAAATCGCAGATCTTTTTGCATACATGAAAAGCCTTGGTAAAACAGGCAAATAAAAAATTACGGGATTATTACTCCCCTTACTTTAAGCTCTCAAATGGAAATCTAGGCAAAATTGGTTGTTGCATCTTTTCAGCAAAAGATCTTCGTCTAGCTTAAAAAACAATACCCAAGTACACTTGCACAGCCTTTTTGTTTTGTTGGAATGACAGGTGCAATGTTGAAACCACGAATCGTTTTTATCCATGATTGGTTGACGGGAATGCGTGGGGGTGAAAAATGCCTCGAATCGCTATGCAAACTATTTCCCGAGGCAAAATTATACACTCTGCTTCACAAAAAAGGCGCGCTCAGTTCCACGATCGAAAACTTAAAACCTCAAACATCCTGGCTGGGAAAACTTCCGGGGGTGCATCATTACTATCGATATCTGCTACCTTTGATGCCCGGCGCAATTGAATCAATTAAAATTCCCGAATGTGATCTTGTTGTAAGCTTAAGCCATTGTGTAGCAAAAGGTATCATTCCCCCCAAGGGCGTACCCCATTTATGTTATTGTTTCACCCCGGTAAGATATGCATGGCACTTGCGGGATGATTACTTTGAAACAGGCGAAAAGCCCAGCATTAAAAAGAAGATGGCTGCACCGGTGTTGAACCATCTTCGGGAATGGGACAAAAAAACATCCGCGCGGGTAAGCCATTTCATTGCGATCAGTAAAACAATTCAAAGCAGGATAACCGATTGTTATTCCCGCGAAAGTTCGGTGGTTTACCCTCCGGTAGATACCGACTTTTATGTACCTGCAAACTCCCAACGAGAAGATTTCTACCTCGTCGTTTCTGCTTTCGCTCCCTACAAGCGGATTGATCTTGCAATTGAAGCTTGCAAATCACTGGGAAAAAAACTGGTAATCATTGGTACCGGACAAGACGAAAAAAGGCTTCGTTCGCTTGCAGGGCCCCAGACACATTTTCTTGGCTGGCAAACCGATGCTTCCATTCGCGACCACATGCAAAGATGCAGGGCCCTGCTCTTTCCTGGATTCGAAGATTTTGGAATTGTTCCAGTGGAAGCGCAAGCATGCGGGGCTCCCGTGATAGCTTTGGGAAAAGGTGGCGCTACAGAAACAATCATTGGCACGGAATCAGGAAATGAAGCGACGGGATTATTCTTTGCAGAACCCTCGATTGAATGCATCACCAATGCCATAAGGGAGTTTGATAAGGAAAAGAATTCCTACAGCAGCCATGCAGCACGCAAATTGGCGATGACATTCAACCAGAAAAATTTTGAGCAAGGTATGCTTGATCAAATTTCGAAATTTGTTTCCGGCAACTCAGCAACCAAAGTTGCAGCATAAAGTTTGTTTTAGCAAATCAATCAACCAACACTAGGACAAAGTTCTGGCAATCCTAAAACCACTTCCATCGCTGGACTGATCAGGTTTTAAACCACCCCGATGAGCAGAGCGCAAAATATCTTTTGGGTAGTAGAATGCGCCACCGCGTAATACACGGTTAGACATATCGTCAACAACCCGCAGATCAACCTTTGAATCTTCAACGATCAAAGCATCACCATAAGGTTGCAAAATATCCTGCGTCCATTGGTAGAGATTTCCCGAGATATCAAAGAAACCAAGATCATTGGGCTTCAACTGACCAACAGGCCATAAATGATTTTTAGAATTAATCTGGTAGTATGCAAATTGGTCGATTTGAGAGCCATCAGCACCAAAGAACCAAGGGGTTTTTGTACCTGCCCTGGCGCAATATTCCCATTCGGCCTCGGTAGGTAGACGGTAACCTTTTTTATTAAGAAAATCTTGGGCAGGGCGCATTCCCCCTGCATAATTTCCATTAACATTGGGGAGGTAGCACCATTGCGACTGAGGGATTTTTTCCTGTTCGCTAAGCCAATTGCAATATTCCGCAGCTTGGTACCAAGAAATGCCCGCAACTGGGTTATCCGCAATCTTGGCAATATTTTTGCCAATCTGAAAACTCGAATTGAATTTCAAATATTGTTCAACGGTAACAAGCTTTTGTGATAACGCAAAAGATCTTGGGATCAAAACTTCATGGAGTTTTTCATTTTCAACCCTATCGGGCTCCTCTTTGGGAGATCCCATAAGAAATTTAACCGGGCCGTTTATTTTAATGAAACATTGCCCAATAAAGTTAACACTCCAATTTTTCGAAGGATCAGAACCATGCTCGAGATCTCGAATGCATTTATCACAGGCAGCACCAAGGCCGAGTTTTTGTCTTAAAATCCAATCCAAGGCACTATGCAATCCAGAATCAGGATGTTTCTGGTATAAGTCGAGAAAATAATCTCCCAACTGATTTTTCATCGCCTCGGAAATCTCTTCGAGATTTAATCCGCCCAGCCCAAGAATCAAGGCAGCGCAGGTTCCCATATCTGTTTCAATTTTAATTCTTTCAAACAACATCTGGGCGCTTACACCAAGCACACTGATAAAGGCCTGCGCCTGGCTACGTGAAGTTGCATCAATTGTATTCGCAAAAATGCTGAAACCCTCTGTGTCTCCCAATGCCAATTGCAAAGCGGCTGCCATGCCCTTGCGTATTTCAGCATTCACTTTTTCTTGGTGAATAGTTGCGGGAACAATTGCAGATCGAAATCTCTTCAAATAAGCGATCATTTTATCTTTTAAAGGCACAATCTTTTTTAAGATTGTTTTGGCAGTTTCAGAATCTGCGCTGACAAACAAATGAAACAAAACTCGCTCGTTATCACTTGCATACTCAAGGGCAACAGCATTGGCATAGTTTCGATTTGCGGGAGAATTTGAAACATCCTGCCCAAAAGAAACCAACCGGTGAATCAATAATTTTTGCAACGGTTTGAATATTTCCGACCATTCTTGAAGGTATATCAAATCCTGCGCAACAAGCTTTCCTATAATTCCAGGCAACATTTTATCCAGCAGGGGCGATGAGGGTTGCCACATTGCAAGGGCCCCAGCTATACGCAAGTTGGTGGCGTAGTCAGAATCTGGAAGCGATGCAAATTTCTGCTCTAGAAGAGGGATCACAATTTCTGCATAAGGGGCAAGGCGCTGGCGCATCACTATGAAATCCTGGGGTTTTGCAGCCAGCAAAGGCTTAACCAACTCTTTTGCATAGGATGGATCGGCGGGCAAAAGCGCCAGCAAAATCCTGGTTTTTGCATTGGTATCATCTTTACAGTCACTCAATTGCTGCTCTAGCAGCGGCTTGGTAAGAGAAAACTCCTTGTCAGAGTTTGCCAACGCCGACTGCAAGATTGAAGCGCCCGATTCCAAAACCTTGGTGACACTCTCCATACCTGGAGTTTGAGAAATCTTGGCACTTCCAGATAAAGGAGACTGCAGGGAAGTTCCGCCTGAAAGATTGGCGGCATTTGAATCCACAGAACTTTTCATGTTTGCAATGAGTTCAGTTTGCCTCAAGTAATTGTGGAGGTCTTCTGAAAAATCGAGGCCAGTAAGGTACCGACCGTTCAAATTCTTACTCAGCGCCTTTAGGCATATCCTTTCCAACTCTTTAGGAATCGAATCATTAATCTGCCTGGGAGGTTTGGCTTCAACCCGGATAATCTGCTGCAGGGTGAGAGAAATCGTCTTTGCTTCAAAGGGCCTGCGACCCACCAGCATTTCAAATAAAATCACACCTAAACTGAAAAAATCAGTGCGCCCATCTACCATGTGCGCCAAGCCCGATGCCTGTTCAGGACTCATATATGCTGGGGTTCCCAGCAATCCAGTCACCTTTCCAAATAATTCATCACTAAGGGCTAGCCCAAAATCTGCAATATAAAGATTCCCATTTGAATCCAGAAGAATGTTATCCGGCTTGATATCACGGTGCACAAGGCCACGGGCATGGGCATGATGCAATGCCTCTGCAATCGTAGCTATCCATTTGGCGATTTTTGAATAGGAATGCGGGCCCTTGGAAATTATCCCTGAAAAACTACCACCATCCAAATATTTCGAAATGATGAACACTCCCTCAGATTCGGAGTTTATAACATCATAAACGGGGACAATATTAGGATGATCCAGCTTCGCAAGCATCCTTGCTTCCGAGAGAAAGACTTCAAATTGTTTTTTATCCTGTACGGCATGCTTGAAAACCTTGACTGCTACCAACCTGCCTAGTTGCTCATCCTTGGCGAGAAAAACTTTACCAAATGAACCCTCACCCAAAACTTTAAGCACTAAAAACCGATTCAACAAAAAATTTCCAGTGGTAGGTTTAGGTGCAATCTTCAAATTATCGTGCTTGACAATATTTTCAACAACCCTGGTTGCAAGCACATCTTCAGAATCACTGGAAACCAAAAATGTGGTTTCAACGAAATCGGATTTTTTTTCATCTGGGTCTTGAGGATTCATAAACTTGATTCGTCTGTCCTATTTTCTGATCAACTCATTATTTTAAGTTTAATTCAAAATTGACAATATTTCCATCAAAGAACTTATTATAAAGCTGAACAGATTTTCTTACAAGAACCTCAACTTTCAGCACCCTATAATAAAAAAACAGGAGGGTAAATTATTACCCCCCTGTCTTTTGATTTTTTTAAAACCAAATTGGTTTAGCTGCAAGAGTTACGGCAAGAAAGACGGCTACCAAGGTTTAAACCTCGGCCACACTTCTTTTCGCAGCAGGCAGCCTTTTCGCAAGCAGGCTTGCATTCTGCAGGCTTTGCTACTTCAACCTTCTTAGCTTCAACTGGCTTACGAACACATACCTTGATGGTGGTTTCGTAAGGAACTCTTTCGCAATACTGAACTTTGCGTTTTTCTTTAACTTGCTTCATTTCGCAAACGCGAACTTTACATTCAGTGGTTCTTTCTTCCTTCTTCCATGAGCAAACCTTTACGGTTACTTCTTTGGTTTCAGGAACGCATTCATAAACTGTGCACTTTACCTTTTCGGTAACCATCTGCCTTTGGCAGCAAGTGCGGGTACGGCCGGTGCATGGATCGCAAGTGGTGACTGGTACGCGAACGCACTTGGTTACTTCTCGCTCAACTTCCTTTGCAACTCGCTTATAAGTGGTGCAAGTTCTCTTTTCTTCAGTCCAAACTGGCACACATACAGTGGTAGTGGACTTGCGAACTTCGTCACGATACTCTGGCTTGCAGACAGTGACTTCGATTTCTTTTTCCTTGGTAACAGTCTTGTAGCAAGTTACCTTGCGTTCTTCCCATGTCATTTCGCATGGTTGAGCACAAGAATCTTTGCAAGACTTACGGCCACCAAAGGCCTTGGCATCGGCTGGCAACATGGCCAACCCAGCAATCGCTACAAAAGCAACGGACAACAAAAACTTCTTCATCTACAAATCTCCCAGAAAATAAACATTGGATGTATAAACCTCCCCAGTCCACATAGGTTAGAGAAGATTTCATCTCTAGGCAAGAAATTAAAGCAAAAAAACTTAAAAAGTTTAGGAACTATAGGATCTATTTAACGATTGTATCATATTAAACATGCTGTTTAGTTTAATATATTAGGATAAATACACAGTATGGGAAACGTAAACTTTAAGCTTTAAACTATTACAATATAATCACTTATGAACAAAAGATTTCTCCTTTAAATCGATCAAAGGTGTTCCACCGGGCTTTGATGCAACTTGGGCAGCCAAATCATTTGCAATGGCAATTGCTCGTCGCAATGGTTTTTTCTTTAAAAGCCCAACCAATAAACCTGCAGTAAAAGAATCGCCTGCCCCAATGGTATCTGCCACTTCAATTTTATGGCCTTGCAAATAAATCCTTTCATTTTTCGTATTAACCAAGCAGCCGTTTTCTCCCAGAGTCAAAGCTGCAAGATCTAACTTGTAACGTCTGCGCAATATTTCGAGAGACTCTTTTAAGTCATCACCTTTCAAGCCCAGAAGATCCGTCAAGGTTTCCAGCTCTTGTTCATTCACCTTGGCCCAAGTGGCTTTATAAAGGGATTCTTCAAGAATTTCCCGGGTATAAAAGTTTTGCCTGAGATTGATATCAAACACCTTGATGGTTTTTTGGGGGCAGCACTCCAGGAAGTTTTTTAAAGTATTTCGGGTAACAATATTACGCTGACAAAGAGTCCCAAAACAAACTGCAGCACAAGTACCCGCTAAATTTTTCAAACCATCATTCCACTCAAGATGATCCCAGGCTACATTCTCCTTGATTTCGTATTCCGCCTGGCCTTGTGAATCGACTTGTACTTCTACAGTTCCTGTTGAATGACTTGAATCTTCCTGCAAAAACACAGGATTCAAACCTAGTTCTTTGGATTTGATTGTCAACTCTTCGCCTAGAGCATCTTTTCCCACCCTACTGACCATAATTGCAGGCCAGCCCAACTGATGGCAATGAAAAGTAAAATTAAATGGGGCCCCGCCCGCCTGCTTTCCCGAAGGCAGCATATCCCAAAGAATCTCTCCAAACCCAACGATTGGTTGCAAAATATGACTCCCAAATAAAATAATTAAAAAGGTAACAATGGATGGCCGGCCAAATGACCAACTCCGTCAATCAAACCTATCAAGCTCACCAAGATAAGCAGAAATTTCACCAGATATATACCCAAAACCATAATTTTCAGCCTTAGCCAATCAAAAATCCAACGATAAGAATCAGGTATAAACAACGAAATAAAAGTAAGAAGAAGCAATGGTACCACATGAAATAAATTAAAAACCGCAAGGGCTATCAATTCGTTTTCCAAACTCACACGAGCCTGATGAATTTGCTGTAGCATTGCAAAGTAGGGCAGAGATAAAGGAAACTCTAAAATTGCAACGGTGGAAGAGGCGACGAAAACGCCACCAAAGGTGATTTTTGTCAATTCCCTTGGGTCATCGTTTTTCAGCTTAATTTTGACTCCAAAGTAAAAAAGCACAACCGCAAGTATCAATTCCAAAACATGATCAACAGTTGAATCTTTTGGCAGAATATTTTGTAACCAAGTTGCAAGCCCAAAGTAAACCACCCCTCCCAGCACAACAAACACCAAAAAAAATGATGCTGAAACCCCAAGTGCAGGAACAATGTTTTTTTGATTTTTAAGGCTCAAAACCAGCAAGGTAATTCCTGTAGGGCTGATTCCGTTAAAAAAACCAACCAACGCTGCAGCTATAAAGAGGTACCATACTTCCATGAAATCCACCTTTTACGTTCACAAATAAAGAATCGGACCAGAATAAGTTGTGACATCGATCCTAATTTCATCCTGATAATAAGATATTAAAGCCGCCCATGCCTCAGTTAAATCTAGCTTGGCCCCGTCACTACCCCTTCGCTAACAAGGGTCATCATAAAGCTGTAAACCACAATCAAAAAAAGACTTATGTCAAAACAAAGTGAGATCAATCGTGTATCCGGATCTTCAAGAAATAGAAATGAATCACTGAATCCAAAAATAGTCTGATCAACAAGACAAGACATCAATCCTAATAAGCAATACAATTGCAATTTAGCGGGGCTATAGCTCAACGGCAGAGCAGGGAACTCATAATTCCTTGGTTCCTGGTTCGAATCCAGGTAGCCCCACTCTTTTTGATGTCATGGCTTTTATCTAAAATAGCCATCACCCTTTTATCCATGCTTTATTTATTGGTTAATGTTTTTACAAAAACGAACGATAGTGTTAGCTTATCTTTGACAGACTGCCATCATTCCATTTGACTTCAAAACGAGATAATTGAAGGTTTGACCCAGCCCAATAAATTTGGAACCTGTTATTTGATTCACAAATAAAAAGGAAACTTATGAAATCATTACCCAGAATACTTGCACTGCTCCTGATGCTTCTAATTTACATGGGGGGAGTTCTTGCTAATGCTGAAGACTTTAGGTTTGCTATCGAATCGAATTTGCGTGCGGGGATCGCCAAAGTGGATATCACCCCTCCCGCAGATACACCGGTGGTTGGACATGTAAGGCCAACCAACGGCATACGCGACCCGATTCGTGCTGGGGTATTGCTATTAAACAATGGTGAAACGCAAGCTGCAATTGTAACCTTGGATTTAATCAGCACCCCGGTAGAAATGGTCACCCAAATTAGGGAAGCAATTTCAAGCCGAACAAAAACACCCGAAAAAAACATCATGGTTGCTTCATCCCACAACCACTCGGGCCCCGGTTGGACTACTGAAGTGGCATGGAGTCGTAATGCAGTTGCAAAAATAGCTGCTGCATCTGAAGAAGCTGCAAAATCAATGCGGCCAGTAACCATCGGTTACGGGGAAGATCGCATCGACTTTAATATCAATCGAAGAAAAGTAATTGATGGCAGAGCATTGGTGAGACTAGATCCAAACGGGCCCTGTGATCACCGGGTAAAAGTTCTTCGCTTTGATGATGGAAAATCTCTTGAACCCATGGGCATTTTAATGCATGCGGTTTGCCACCCATGCGTATTCACCTGGGGCGACAAACTGACACCACCTTACCCCAAGGGGTTTCCAAAGATTAGTGCGGATTTCCCGGGAGAAGCCCAGAGTTTTGTGGAGAAAGTCTACGGTTCAAAAACCCAAGCAATGTTTCTACAGGGGTGTGCAGGCGATATCCGCCCCAATCTGCCTGGCATTCCCTACCGTTGTGGCGACGAAGCCGACATCAAGTGGACAGGCCGAAGTCTGGGTTGCGCCGTTATTCGTGCAGCCGACAAAAGCGTGATAAGAGAAGAACTTGCAAAACGAAAAAGCATTTACCCGCTAAAATGTGCAACTAGCGTAATAGAACTTCCAGGCAAGAAGGAAAAATTGCAGTGCGAAATGCAAGCCATGAAGTTGGGAGACTTTTTATTGTTGACCATCCCCGGAGAACCGATGGTTGAGTACGGATTTAAGATTGAAAAAGCCATAGCAGATCGTGCAACCCCAATCATAATAGGGTACGCCAATGGAAATCTGGGATATATTTGTACTGCAGAATCGCACAAGTACGGTGGCTACGAACCCAACATGTCACCGTTGCTTCCAGAAGCAGAACCGTTGATACTGGCAGAACTGGGTCGCCTTGCTGACAAAGTTCTTGCAGATGTTTTTGAATCATTCAAGCCCGATAAAAAGTAAAAGAGTCTTCATGAGTTTTCTATTCTTCAAGCAACAATTACGGAGTATTATCATGCGCTTTTTAAGTCTTTTCATATCCACATTTGTTGCACTTATAGCAACCGCAGCAGAACCAAAAACACTACAACCTTTGAGCACTGCACTGACAATGCATGTTTCATTCGACAAAGACTTGCACGCTGACTATTCCAAAGGCGATCGGTTTGGATATACCCGAAAAGGCAAAGAGAATGTGAAGGCAGAACCCAATGATGAAGGAAAAATCCTACAAGGCGTGGGCAAGTTTGGGGGGGCTCTTTGGTTTCCCAAAAAAGGGAACTTCAGACCGCAGTACAACAACGTTAATGTGCTGGATTACAATGAAAAGAATTGGAGCAGCACGGTATCAATCTGGCTTAAGCTTGATCCCAACAAGGATTTGGAGCCTGGTTATTGCGACCCAGTGCAAATCGTAGGCAACGACACCAAAAAAGGCTTCATCTTTCTGGAGTGGTCCAAGGACGAATCGCCCCGTTATTTCCGCTATGCCATTCGCCCTCTCTTCAACATTTGGAATCCAACGAATGTTCAATGGGCTGATATCCCCTTCAATAAAAGACCCATGGTTCAGGTGGAAAAAGCACCTTTCTCAAGAACTGATTGGACTCATGTAGTCTTCACTCTCGAAAACATCAACAACAAATCAAAGAAGCCAAGGGGCAAACTTTTCATCAATGGCAAACTACAAGGAAGCATCGAAAATTGGGATCTCACCCTAGGTTGGGATCCAGCGCAAGTATTGCTAGTTTTGGGGGCGGCTTATGTTGGGCACATGGATGATCTTGGAGTATTCAACCGTGCCTTGGATGATGCAGAAGTAAAACAATTATTTGAATTAAAAAAGGGTATTAGCGAGCTTTATCACTAATACCCTTCTTCCAATTGAACCAATCGTAAAAGCATTAATATTTTGAATAATTTACAATGACCATTAATTAGTAAGCCTTTTAACCTTTGCAAGATCGTCTTCGGCTTCTTTATCTTTGCCCATTGCTTTAAATGTGTTGGCACGGTTATTAAAAAGCTTGGCATCAGCAGGCTCAAGTTCAATCGCCTTGGTGTAATCCTTAATTGCATCAGTGTAATTTTTCATGGCAAAGGCAGAGTTGCCACGATGATTGTAAGCAGCAGTATAAGAAGGATTTAATTCGATAGCCTTGGTGAAATCAGCAATTGATTCTACATATTTTTTTTGGTCTGCGTATGCTAAGCCACGATTATTATAAGATTCAAAATCTTTGGAATTAATAGCAATCAACTTGGTAAAATCTGCAATCGCTTCTGGCTGGCTCCGCATGTTGTAGTAAATGATCCCGCGATTATGCAAAGCATGCACATATTGAGGATCAAGTTCGATGGCCTTGGAATAAAAAGTAATTGCCTCCTTGAAATTACGCTTGTTAGCTTCTGCAACACCCTTATTAAATGCCTCAACCGCACCTTTATTAACCCCAGGCCCTTGAGCGCTTACAGACAAACAAAAGGCCAAACTAAACACCAAACTCATCCCTAATATTTTTTTCATGATTCACCTGAATAACTTTTAAAACAACCAAACGCCAAGACAATTTTAAACTACAGGAACAACAAGGTACAGCCGATTTTCCTTGGAGAAAAACACCGGTAGAAAGAAAATTCTAGAAACCCAAGTCAGCCAGAACGAGATAACCTTTGGCAATTTCAAGAAAGAACCAATGGACCATCTTTGCAATATTCAGGGTTACCAAAAGATGAAATGTTGTGGCCAAAGCCATGAGCCATAGCCATCAGTAAGCGATTATGGGCAATACGGGGAAATTTTAACGACCGCCCGGCCTTCCAACCCAAATTGCCTCCCACCATCACAAACGGAATATTATCAAGAGTATGCGAATTCCCTTTCCCAAGCTCATTAGTCCAAACGAGAAGTGTGTTATCAAGCATTGAACCTTGGCCATTGGGTTCAGGTGTATCCTTGAGCTTTTTGGCAAAGTATGCAATTTCCTCACAGAACCATTTGTTAATCTTTACTAACTTCTCGACAGCAACCTTATTGGTATCAGGTTCATGGGATAATTGATGATGCCCTTCCTCGATACCCAGCCATTTCATGCGTGCACCACCAACGGAATTGGTGAATTGAAAAGTTGCAATACGATTGAAATCAGCAACTAGACTGTTATGCAATAGGTCGAGTTGCATCCTACTAATCTTGGGAAGGTTATCGTTTTCTTCCCGAATACCGGGATCAAGCTTCGGCATTGCATGACCTTGCGAAACTTTCAAACCCCGAAGTTCTTTTTCCATCTCTCGAACAAAACCCGTGTGCTCTTCAAGTATTTTCCGATCATCTTTACCAACCAATGCTGTGATTTTCTTTAAATCAGCAATGACTGGATCAAGCACGCTGCCAAGAACTTCCTTATCTTTCGCCTGCCCGTAAAGCTTCGAAAACAACTGGTAGGGGTCGTCAATCGGAGTGATTGGCTTGTTTGCACCACTGTAAGACATACGAGTCCAGGTATCAGCACGATCAGGAACCAAAACGCCGAGCTCGAGAGATCCAAATCGAGTGCGGGTTGCTTCAGATTTCTGGAGGTGCTTTTTGATTTCCTGATCAATAGACAAGCCATTCGCCCAACCAGCAGGAGTATGCGAACCACCCTGAACATTTCCGGGCAACAACTCTATTCCGGTTAGCAGGCAACCAATGCCACGCATATGGTTATCACCATCACCACGAACTTTATCACAAACACCATTCATAACAATGGTTTGTTTTTTAAAAGGCTCGAGCGGAGAAAGAATTTCCTTAAGAAGAAAATTTTCGCCATCTTCGTTGGGCCAGAAAGAATCAGGAATCACACCATTAGGAGAGAAGAAAATCACCATGCGCTGCTTTTGTATATTTTTCCCGGAAAATGCAAGCGCATCAAGATTGCCCAAAAAAGGCAAGGCAGCGGCACTAATCCCAGCATTCTTAATAAAAGCACGCCTGTCGAATGATTTCATAGCCATATTCAGCTCCTAAGTTTTATTGTATTTTACCATTCTATTCTTGTGTTTGCTAAGGTTGTTTGCCAACTTCCTGCAATTTTACACCTGTTTTTTCTGTACAAGCCATTCGTGCCATTTCTCCAGCAAGCTTGCGCATGTTCAACGAATTTTTCTCAAAGTACCGTGTCAGTTGTTCCAGGGTTTCTGCACCATACGCCCGGGTGGGTTGCTTTAGCAAATGATGAAACATTTGTTCGGCAAATGCTCTGTGTGCATCCGGACTGCTGGCAAGATACTGCCCCAATCCCTGCGCATTTTCAATTGCAATTTTTTTCCCATCCCTTGCCACATACCAACCACTGCTATCAATCAATTTTGAGTTATCTTTTTCACGCAAACGGCCTACTGCATCAAATCGCTCCAAGGTAAAACCCAAAGAATTAATTGTAGCATGGCAAGTCATGCATGCGCCGCCTTTTGTTTGCAGGGCAACTCTTTCCCTGGTGGTAAGGGAAGGGTGCAAACTGGCAGCCAAAGGTGCTGCAGCTTCGGGTGGAGGCTTCAAAGAAACACCCAAGAGGCTGCGGGCCAGAAAAACTCCACGGTGAATCGGTGAAGATTCCGCACTGTAGGAAAGCATGCTCAGCATATAGGGGTGGGTTACAATTCCAGCACGCTGCCCAGCATCAAGACTAACTTTTTCGAACCCCGTTTTGGATTTGGTATTTTGTTGATAAAACTTGGCGATTCGTTCATTCATAAACAATCCCTGCTCTAAAAACAGGCGCTGATAACTGCTATCCTTTTCCCAGAATACCTCTTCAATTGATTTGTCCAGGGATATTCGAAGATCGGATTCAAGCTTGGAGTCGAAGCCCGGAAAACGCGAGGCATCCTTGTTAAGTTCGTGTGTTTGATTAAGCAATAGAATGTCGTGAAAGAAAACCCTTATTTTTTCTTGGGCCCTACTATCGAGTAGCATCCGATCTATTTCCCGGTTTAAGCCTTCAACGTTTTTGAGCTTCCCTGAAGCCTCTGCGTCAAGCAATTGCTGATCTGGGATTGAATCCCAAAGAATGTAGGAAAGCTGGCTAGCAAGTGCACCGCCCTGCCCTTCATTACGGTATAAAAAGTTGGGCGATTTCAAAATCCAAACTAGAACTCTCAACGCACCGTCCTGGGGATCTTTAAATTCTTTTAAAACCTTTTTGATAAACTCACTCTCGGCACCTTGAAGGTTTCGCCGAAAAGCCCTAGATGCAAACTTTTTCAGAAACTCTTCGGTTTTCTCAAGGAATAGTGGATCTCCATCTTTAACCTTGGTGAACTCGGGCAACTTGCTTGTAATATATTTCGCAGCCTCCAAGGCCCCTTCGGTGGTTGCTTGATCCCATTCTTTAGAAACCGTGGATCCTCTTTCCCAACCCAGACTGCCATCATCTGGAGGAAAGGGCGTGCTACAAACAAACATTTCCGGAGGGGCCAAAGTCGATAAATATTCCCCCGGGCAAATTTCAACTGGGCCACCTGGCTTTTTCCACAACAATTTGACAAACGCAGGCTGCACAACCTTGGGTTTTTTATTATCGTTTACACCTTGCTTTGCTTTGGTGAATTCCAATCTTAAAGAATAAGAATGACCCGAGATAAGATAAATACTGCCCTTGTATTCGGTATCTTTCCCAGATTTGACCCACGCATCGATAAGCGGTGTGTTTTTATCATTAACCCACAAACGAACTGCATGGCTTGCATGAATAACAAATTCATAATAGCCGGTCTCTGGGGCATGAATCGCACCTGTCCAGCGCAGGGTGAATTCCCCCGGTTCCATCTTTCCTGGAATGGGGCTTTCTTCTTTAAAGTCAAAATCAACCTCTGCATCGATGCGAGATTCGGCCAGGTCGCCCTTGTTGAAGTTTCTAGTTTTAAAGTACTCCCCACGAAGTCCCTTGGTTTTGTCTGAAGGAACCGCATTTGGTCGAAAACTTCCAACCAAGTCCATCATGCTGTTGCGATATTGCCTAACCGTCAACCTGCTCAACTCAATTCTTGCGGGGCGATTTCTTTCGCGGGCGATGGAAGAATAAAACCCCTCATGAATATAAGCGCTCACTGCAAGCGCATCGGCCTCTGATAGACTGCCCGGATCTTCCTTGGGCATGGTCTCTTCAATGATTTTGGCAAGCTGATTGGGCGTAAGATCCCCTGACAGAGGCTTATTATATTTACCCTTGACCCCCTCACCATTTAAACCATGGCAGGAAAGACATTTGGTCTCGTATATTTTCTTACCATTGGGCGCGCCTTGCACCCTGCCGAATTGAAACGAAATCAACAAAAAGAAAGTTATCTTTAATCCAAGCCAGAAATGATCGTAGCGTGAAAAGTTCATATTCTTAAAGTTCGCTTTAAAACTAATTGGCAGACACCCTATTATTCTAGTTAAATTAATCGGAGATTAAAAGCATAAGATAAAATCATTCCCCTAGAGATTAACAAACGATGAGTAAACACAGACCCATACAAAGTTGACTTTACCAATAATCCGGGTTAAGCTTTGTTGATAATGTATAGTTAATGCCAAATGGAGTTCCAATTTGGTTCCCGCCTCATAAAAATCTCACCAATAGTTCAGGCTCACCATGATGCCGAATTCAAGCTTTCTCAGAATGAATATCTCCTGCCTTCTGGTTCTTGCAATTGGAGCATTGGGTATTGCTGGGGACCCAATCAAGCAAAACCTTAAGGAACCTACAACTCTTAGGCAAACGATTGATAGAGCGGTACAAGAATCTTGGAAGAAGGAAAAAATAAAGGCGGAAGAGAATTGTGATGATGCCACCTTTTTACGAAGAATCTATCTCGATCTTTTGGGAACCATCCCCAACCATGACGAAGCCATAAAATTTCTCAGCGATAAGGATGAAAAAAAACGCAACAAGTTGATCGAGCGCTTGTTAGATGATCCACAATTTTCACAAAATCAAACGACACTTTGGGATTTGATCCTGTTCGGGCGCAATCCTCCTAACCAGGAAGCCACACGCAACAGGACCTTGTTCAAACAATGGCTTTCTGACAAAATTGCAAGGAATGAACCATTTGATCACTGGGTTCGCGATTTGATACTTGCAGAACAAGAAGGCTCGGAATTGTTCTACGCTCAATTCAACAACAAACCCGAAGACCTTACCGAATCGTTCAGCCGTATTTTCCTAGGTACTCAAATCCAGTGCGCACGATGCCATGACCATCCTTTCACCGAATTATTACAAAAAGATTTTTATGGAATGACTGGTTTCTTTGTAAGACTGGTGGTCATGGATCAAGGATCCTCAGGCAATGGCGAGAAGCAAGTTAAAAAGTTCAAGATAGGTGAAAAGAGTAGCGGGGAAGTATTATTTTCCGGGAATCAAAAAGAGTTGAAGCCGGGCAAAAAAGGTGAACCTGTAAAACCTAAATTTCTTTCTGGCGCAATTCTCGAGGAACCAACCCTGCCTTCAGACTTCAAGGAACCTGAATTCAAAAGCGGAACGAAATCATTGCCCAAACCTCTATTTTCTCGCAAAGAAAAATTAGCCCAATGGGCAACTGCACCGGACAACCCTTTCTTCGCAAGGGCAGCGGTTAACCGAATATGGAGTCAATTCATGGGGCGTGGCATTGTTCACCCTGTTGACAATTTCGGTTCAGATAACAAACCCACTCTTCCTGACCTTTTGGACAATCTTACCGAACAATTCATCGCCCATAAATTCGACACAAAATGGCTGATAAGAGAATTAGTCAGCAGCCAGACTTACCAACTGGGAAGTAAAGGCGAGAATAAAGACGCCCTTCCGAAGCATTTTGAGAGAGCACGCATAAGGCCACTTTCTGCTGAAGAAATTTTATCAGCAATGAAAGTAGCTGGGGGAGACCCTGAACAGAAACTCGAAGGCTCCACAGGAGAGTATTTTCGAAGGTACTTTGGTGAACCCACCAATGGCTTGGGCGATTTCCAAGGCAGCCTGAGCGAACACCTTTTTCTTAACAACAGCAGCAATGTCCGGGCATTTATCAGCCGGAAAAAAGGCAACTTGGCAGACACCATCAATGCATCCAAAGAACCATGGAATCAGCGCATTGACAAAATGTTCATTTCTGTTTTGACCAGATATCCCAAAGAATCAGAAAGAGCAAAGTTTACAGCATATTTGCAAAGCGATCCAAAATCAGAGAACCTTGTAGAGGAAGCAATCTGGGTGCTTATGAACATGAGCGAGTTTCGTTTCAACCACTAACCCAATTATCAAATGGTATTAAAATGAACGATCATAAATCATCTGGTGAATGCAAAAAGAGCGAGCATTTCTCCCGCAGAGCCTTGTTAAAAGGATCTCTTGCAACAGGGGCAGGCGTGGCAATTCCTAACTGGGGTGGGCTTTTCCATTCCCAGAGCATTGCCTCAATGGCACAAAAACTTGGCAAACGCTGTATCCTGCTTTGGATGAATGGCGGGGCCAGCCAGATCGATACTTTTGATATGAAACCGGGCAAACCCACTGCGGGGCCTTTCCGCGAAATCCAATCCAAACTCCCTGGCTACAAAGTCTGCGAATACTTACCCAAGATGGCTCAACAAGTCGACAAATTAGGCATCATTCGCAGCATGCGAACCGCTTCCCCTGACCACCCCGATGGCATTTATCACATGCACACTTGCTATAAACAATCTGAGCGCATGCCACATCCAGAATTGGGTGCGATGATCGCCAAATACCTTGGCCAAACCGATGCAGACCTTCCCAGTTTCGTGCGCATGGGGCCGACTGGAAACGCCGGATCAGGCTATCTTGGACCTCGTTATGAACCCTTCGGAATCGAGCGAAATGGCAACATGCCTTATTTCACCAGTCCGTATCTACCCGCTGCAAATGAATCGAGAAGAAATGATTTACTCCGTTTCATGGAAGCCGAGCACAAAAAAGAAAACAGCGCAGATGCCTATGAAAGCCATCGTGTAGCCAAAGAAAGAGCATGGCGATTATTGAAAGCAAAGTCACTGTTCGACACCACCAAGGAATGGCCAAAGCATCAGGAGTTATATGGTGCAAGTGATTTTGGAAGGGGTTGCTTTCTCGCTCGAAAGTTAACCGAGGCTGGGGTTCCCTTCGTCGAAATCGGGCAAGATAACTACGACAGCCATGCCGACAATTTTGTCTGCCATAAGGCTAACATGCAGATACTCGATCCTGCGTGGTCGGGGCTACTGATAGATTTGGAACGCACAGGACAATTGCAAGACACACTAGTAGTTTGGATGGGTGAAGTAGGTCGCACGCCCCAAATCAACAACCGGGCAGGCAGGGATCATTTCATACGGGGATGGACCATCGTTCTCGCAGGCGGGGGTATCAAAGGTGGTGTTGTTTACGGATCAACAGATGCCGATGGCCGTGATGTTGCAACCAACCCTGTAAGCGAGGGCGATTTGTTTGCAACAATCTACACGGCTCTGGGTATCAACCCCCGCACAAAACATTACGTGGGAACCAGACCCATTTGGGCCACCCCCGAGGGTTCTAAACCAATCAAGGACCTTCTGCCATGAAAATTACAGTAGCAAACAAAAGCGTAAACTTTGAAAAAGCTACATTGCTTTGGTCTTTCATCTGGGATGCAGATTGGGTTTCAGCGGTAAGTTTTATTGGCGACAAACATGTTGCTGCAGGTAATAACCTTGGAGAAATCCTAACCTGGGAAATCCCTGATAAGCCCGAACCATTGAGTGAATCCCCCACAGAAAAAAGCAAACCTGCAGAAAAATCAGAACGACCACTTTATCAGCCCCCTAAACCAAGCAGGCAAATGGTTGGGCACTCCAACATAGTTAACCGGTTATTATGCGCAGAAAACCGCTGGCTGATAAGTGCAAGCAATGACCACACTGTAAGATATTGGGATATTCAAAAAAAGCCCGAGGGCAAAAACAAGATAGTGTTAAACTCCCGCACGATCGAGGAAATAACTCTAAACAAAAATTCGGGTAGAAAACCTCCACCTCCGTTAGAAACGGAAGTCCACACCCAGGATTCCACAAAAACAATCCAAGGCAGGGAATGGATAGTAGGCATCTCCATGAGTCAGGATGAAACCACTCTGATTACAGGAGATGATTCAGGACAGGTAGTTATTTATGATCGGGTTACGGGAGACAAAAAGAAAAGCTGGCAGGTTAAAGGCTGGGCTTTCGCTGTTGCAATCTCTCCAGATTTAAAACAGGCTTTGGTATCCGAAAGATATCCACTGGTATTTGATTCAGGCAGGCATACCGGAGTAAAACTTTGGGATGTTGCAACCTCATCTGTTCAACATGACTTAAGCAAAGAATTCAAGGACATGCAAATCGCCTCTGCAGCCTACTCAATGGATGGTAAAATACTGGCACTGGGAAGGGGCGGAGAAGGCGAAGGCAAAATATTCTTGATAGATCCTTCCACAGGCAAAAAATTACGCGAACTTTCCCCCATCCACCAGTATGGTGTTACTGACCTTTGCTTTCACCCTGATGGGAAACACCTCGCATCCACCGGCAGGGATACAGTTGTGCGCATTTGGAATATTTCAGAAGGCAAGATGATAAAAGAACTTGGAAAGCCAAGGGGGGGACAATTCAAAGACTGGTTTCACGCCCTCTCATTTTCTCATGATGGAACCCGCCTTGCCGCTGCTGACATGGCAGGATTCATACATTTGTGGGAATTTGGCAAAGAAAAAATCTAAACTTAACTCAAGACTTGAAATTAGGCGGGAGTATGGCACCAGTCAGGTTGCATTCAGAAAAGTCTGCCTGGCCAAGCTTAACACCAGAAAGGTTGGCTCCGGAAAGGTTTGCCTTATAAAAGTTGGCACGGGTAAGATCCGCATTGGAAAGGTCTGCACCGCTCATATTGGCATTGGAAAAATTGGCGCCAACAAGGGTCGCACCTTTCATTTTGGAATTGACCAGGATCGCTTGAATCATCTTGGAACCAAAAAGGTTGGCATCAACAAAGTTGCTTCCCGTCAAATCAGCCTTGGAAAAATTGGTCTCAAACAAAATCGCCTGCTGGAAATTAGTATTGACCAGCAAAGCCCCAACAAGGCTGGTATTCGAAAGGTCCTGCATCGAAAAGTCTTTGTTCGAAAGGTCAGTTCTATCAGATGCCATGTTTCGGAGTTTCCTATCAGAGCGATAATCTAATTTTCTTATTAAAAGTAATTATCTAAAAGTAGCCGATTCTAGCAAGGGCATTCAACACTATTTATTTTATTCCCAAGTTATTGCAGCTAGATTAACCCAGATTTTTTCGCTTCTTCCAACACCTTCAATCCATCAGGGCAAAACTTTTCAATGGCTATTCGTTTGTTTAATTCCATCATACTTACAAACTCACCCCGCACCACTTCCTCCTTTTGCAATATAAAAGGGCCATCGTGATTACAACGATAAACTTTTGCAAAAACAATGGTATGCTCATCTTCATATCGAAAAGGAAACAAGAATTGTGGTTCCGTCAAGATTCCTAGCTCCTCAAACCCCTCACGGACGGCCCCAGTTTCAAAATCCTCTCCGGCAGCCACCACTCCACCGGCACAAACATCCCAATGCGAAGGGAAAACATCCTTGGTCGCAGTTCTTAAATGAATAAAAATCTCACCATTTTTGTTAAACACAAGAATATAAACACAGCGGTGTGGCAACCGACCTATGCGCATCTCCCGCCTGGTCGCAACCCCCACCACCTCGCCTTCATGATTCAAAACATCAACCATTTCCTGCTTCATTTCCCTACTTTCCCAATTGGGTTGCAAGCTCTTCAACCTCGACTACCATGCGATCCAACAACTTCAATCCTAATTCCCAGAAACCCGGGTCGTTCAAATCTATGTTCATTCTGGCAAGCAAATCCACGGGAGATTCCGAACCACCCCGCGATAATAAATCCATGTACTTGGGCACAAACAACTCTTTCTCCTGCTCGTATTTTTGTACCAAAGCTAGGACCAGCAACTCACCAAAGGAATAGGCATAACAATAAAACGGAACATGAACAAAATGGCCAATATAAGACCACCAATAACCATAGTTTTCAGAAAGATTCACCGAATCACCAAACATCGGCTGATTGGCTTCCGTCCAAAGCTTGTTGAACCTTTCCGACGAAAGCTCGCCCTCTTCTTTACGAGCCTTGTGCATTTTCTGTTCAAACCGGGTGAGAACAACCTGCCTGAAAACCGTGGCAAAACTGTCCTCAAGTTTGCCACAAAGCAGCGCCAGCCTGACTTTGGGATCTTGATACTTTTCGAGTAGCTTTTTAAAGACAAGCATTTCACCAAAGACACTGGCAGTTTCGGCGGTGGTAAGGGGTGTGTCACACTGCAGATAGCCATTTTTTCGTGAAAGGTATTGATGCAACCCGTGCCCAAGCTCATGGGCCAGTGTTGAAACATCACGCATTTTCCCTGTATAACTCATGAGAATATACGGATGAACGGAAGGTATTGCGCTGGAAGAAAAAGCTCCTCCCCGCTTACCATGCCTTAACTCCGCATCAATCCAGTTTGCATCAAAAAATTGATCAATAATTTTCCCAGCTTCCGGCGAAAGTGCATGATAACTCTCCCTTACCAGTTTTGAGGCATCCTGCCATGAAACCAAAGGCATATCACCTTGAATAGGGGCGTAACGATCGTAATCTTCAAGCGAAGGCAAG
Organism: Planctomycetota bacterium; assembly: GCA_009920765.1. GTDB lineage: Bacteria > Planctomycetota > Planctomycetia > Gemmatales > Gemmataceae > UBA969. The sequence goes on from RFZJ01000017.1 coordinate 38,930, forward strand.
CCAAGCAAACGCTTTTTTAATTTGTAATATCGATGAACTGTTGCTCCATGTTTCTCAACCGAATCCATAAGGGCTTGAACCATTTCAGCAGATGTTTCATTGGCGAGATGCCTTGAAGCCATGGGTGAGGGAAACTTCCTGACTTCACAATCATTTTGATGATCCAGCACCAGGGTGTTAAACAGATAGGAAAGCAATTTGCTTTGCTCTTTCAAACCCTTGGTAATTCCCTCAGCGCCTGCTTTTCGAATATTCCGGTCTGCATCATAAAGCTTGGCATTGATTTGTTGAAACGAAAGCTTCTGCTCCACCCCATCTTGGATAAAGGGGTAGGTCATCGAAGCAACTGTTTCATCAAAGAGCCTAACAAATGCGGACCTACCAGTAAGGGTTTTGACATCCATTACTTTTTCTTCAGGTTCAGAAAGGTAGTGGGGTTTCCATGCACGCTTTTGCTCCAGGAAATGGGCATACTTCAAAAGTTGTGGAGTTTTTGCGAGCCCCTTTGCAATATCATCAGGAATTGCAATGAGTTCCAGATCAAAGAAGAGAAGGTGCTGGTTGATTTTAGTTCGGGTCTCTCGAGTTTTTGCAACCAATGCCCCATGTGCGGCGTCATCCGTCTTGGCAGCATGCACCAGCGAGGCATAAATCGCTGGCCGATCCATGATTTCATACAAGGATTCAACCTGCTGGATGGCTTGTAAAAGAAATGCCGCATCCGTAGGCTTCAGGGCGCTGATCTTGCCTCGATATTTCGCTTCAAATTCTTGCGCCAGCCTCTGGGCATCTGCTATGTCCTTGTCTAACTTCGGGTCAAGAATATTGGAATACAAGTCCTTTAGATCCCAGGCAACACCGTTTGCTCCACCAGTATTTTCAATACTCATTTGAACAATCCTTTATTAATCATTGATTCTCGGTTCTTTATCCCAACTCACCACCCGGACGCCAGGCTCTTCATTCAAGATATTGACCAGTTGCAGAATGGCTTTCTGCTGATTCATGGGAGAAACAATCTGGGCGGTAATTTCTATTTCCTTTAGTGCCTCCTGCTTGACAGTTGCAAGTGACTTTAAAGAAAGCGCTCGGTTTAATTCCAAAAATTTTACAAACACCTCACGAATGGCTGAGTCTTTTCCAAAAGTTATCACCACATTGATTTTAAAATTCAACTCTTCCTCAGAAAATTTTTCAAGGCGCAACACCCAATTGGAAACAGGGCGGAAAATCAAATGCACCAGCAGCACGGTAACAGTGCCACCCATCGCAAAACCCCAATGCCCCGAACCGCATAACGCCCCAATCGCTGCACTGCACCAAAGCGTTGCAGCAGTGTTCATGCCACGAATATTAGCCCCTTGCTTGAGGATTACTCCACCACCAAGAAACCCAATCCCACTAATGATGTAAGATGCAATTCTGGTTGGACTGCCAACATCATGCAGCAAAAAAGTGAGCGACATAAATAAAGCAGAACCAACACAAACCAAGGCATTGGTCCGAAGCCCCGCTGGATGTTGCCTGAATTCCCTTTCTAGCCCGATTAGTAACCCGAGGCCCAGCGCCGAATATACATTCACGATAAAATCATTGTAATCCATGGTCATTCTCAGTTCTTCCCGGCACCCAACAAAGAAACGAATTTTTCAACTTAGGGCTGGCATTAAAACTATTTTTGTTATGATAATGCCTTCTAAGTCATTTGTATCCTAGGAAAGATATTTATATTTAATCGAGGCAGGAAGCAATGGAATGGATTGTCCCCCTGGTCACACTGACCGGCATGGAAGTGGTTTTAGGAATCGACAATATTATCTTTCTAGCTATTCTTGCAGGCAGACTTCCCAAGGAACAACGTGGCTACGCCAGGCAAATAGGCCTTGTTCTTGCATTGGGAACCCGCTTGTTACTGCTGTTCAGCATAGCTTGGATTTTAAGCCTGCAGCAAATTATTTTAACCCTTCCCGATTGGGTCGCAAAAACAGAGGAAGCCAGGGAGATTTCCTGGAAAGACCTTATCCTACTTTCAGGTGGTATGTTTCTAATCGCAAAAAGTACATTTGAAATTCATCACAAGCTTGAAGGGCACCCCGAAGGTCATCCAGATCAAACCCCAGGCACCAAAAGTAATTTTGCAGTGGTACTCGTACAAATCGCATTGCTCGATATTGTTTTTTCACTCGATTCAGTGATCACCGCAGTGGGTATGGTTCAAGAAATAGGTGTCATTATCACTGCGATGGTTATTACTGTATTTGTGATGATGGCTTTTGCAGGCCCAGTCAGCAACTTCGTTGAAAAGCATCCCACCCTTAAAGTACTCGCACTTAGCTTCTTAATTCTTATAGGGGTGGTTTTGATGGCGGAAGGCATGGGCCAGCACATCGACAAAGCCTACATTTACTTTGCCATGGGCTTCTCGTTTACCGTGGAAATGATCAACCTTCGCGTGCGTGCCTAATCAATACTAAGCAAGAAGGGGCGCAATTCGCTCACGGGCAAGCTTTGCTGCCTGATCTGGATCTTCAACATAAGGATAAAGCTCAATCGTCACCCATTCTTTATAACCAATTGCTTTAATGGCTTCGATTGCAGATTTAAAATCAATAGCTCCATCGCCCGGGATAAGGTGATGATGCACGCGAGTATTGGCAATATCTTCCAGATGAAAATGCTTGATATACTTTGCCAGCCTTGGAATCGTGGAGGCAGGGTCATCGCCAACACAATACGAATGGCCTATGTCAAAGTTACATCCAACCATGGGAGACTTAATGTGACCCATAAATTCCAAAAACTGATCCGCCGTTTCGATCAACAAACCGGGCTCAGGTTCTATAAGCAGTAAAACACCTTCTTTTTCAGCATGTTCGATCACTGGCTTTAGCATTTCCACAAACAACTTAAGACCTGCATTCCATGAAGCGCCAGCCTCGACAGGGCCACCCGGCTCGGTTGTGATGCAAGGTGCTCCCAATTCTTTCGCCATTGTCAAACAACGCATGGTGTGATCGATACGAATCTGGCGGTAATGTTTATCTGGTTCGATCCAAGATGGATACCAATAACGCTGCCTCGAATCATTGACAGCATGCATCATGAAGGAATTAATGTTGGAAATGGCAAGGTTATTGGACTTAAGGGCATTTCGGATACCCTGCTTTTGTTCCTCGAGCATGAAGGCAGGCCAGGCATGTGGCACGTCCGCCATGATTTCAATTCCCTGATAACCCAGCTTACCGATCTTTTTGGCAGCATCGTTAAAGGAAAATCGCAAATAAGCATTACTACTAAAAGCTAGCTTCATGATTTTTCTCCGGTTTCTTCGACATAATCTCGAAGCATTTCGAATTGCTGGAAGAAATCATGGTTGGTTTCGCCCATGGGGCCCTTGAAGAAGCAAGAAAGATGACGCATGATGCCCGATTCTCCCCTGCGCTTTGCAAACAGTGCGAACCTGGCAAGATCAATCACCAAAGGCGCAGCCAAGACTGAATCGCATCCCTGCCAAATGAATTGAAGAATCATCGGCGTGCCAAGAAAGCCCTGGTAATGAATATGATTCCAAGCAGTTTTCCAATCATCCATCGAGGGAATATACTCAATGGTGACCAAGGTCTGGGGTTTGTAGCCAACGATTGAGGAAATGACCTGATCCTTGGTTTTGATTTTGGAAGCCTTGTTGGCTGGATCATCAAGGACAATACCATCGCGGTTGCCAAAGATATTATGGCCGACCCAGCTAAGAATCTTCCAGTTGCGCAGTGCGAACATAGGGGCCAGCACAGATTTCATCAGGGTTTCGCCTGTCTTGCCATCCTGCCCTGCAAGAGGTGCCCCCTTGATTTTTGCGAGTTCCTGAATTGCAGGGAACGAAGCGCCAAGCGATGGGGTAAAATTAACAAAGGGCATTCCAAGATCAACTGCGGCCCAAGCATACATCGAGCTGGTGGGAAGAACATTTTCACCTGCATCCAAGGCGGCATTCATGGCTTTTAGAGTTTGATGCTGAATACCGGTTTGAAAAGGCGGCTCGGTGGAAGCAACACTCATCACAACCACATGTTCAAGATCGTTGGCTTTTTGGAAGTTTTTAAGGTCGGCTTGAATGCGTTCAATGGTTTGACGCGGAGTTTCCCTGACATTCGCTTTTTCCAAATCAGCCATCTTGGCAATGGTTGATCCCGATTCAACCGCAGAGCCTGGCTTGATATTCTTGCTCCATTCTGCAAGATCTTTCTCTGAACCCGCAAGCATTGCTGCATCAAATATTCTAGCTTTAAGGTGTAACTCCCTGGCAGTATCAACAAACGAACCTTTGCGGATTTCATGGCCTCCCACCACAAAGGAGTCCAAAGCATCCAGCTTCAAGGTTTCAAAGAGTGGCAGTTCTGTAACCAGCGATGTGGTATCAGAAAGCTTGTTGCGAATGGCAGCAAGGCCTAGTGCTGCAGTTGTTCCAACACCGCCACATGCACCTATCAACCACAGACCCACTTTTTTCTTTGCCATGAAATTCAGCTCCAATGATGATTTAATTATCAAAAGGAAGGATAGTTAAAGTGGCAGCCTGCCAAGCATTTCCAAATACTTAAGTGTTATTATCAGAACCGCATACCCATAGGGCAAGCATGATCAATGATATGAAATAATCTTTGGAGTGCTACAATAATCATAAGATAGTCTTTTTCCTGCTGTGGAGTTACGAATGTCTGCAGATAATTCGATATATTGTTCGATTGATGAAGCAATCGAAGAACTTCGACAAGGTCGCCTTATTGTTGTAGTTGATGATCTGAATCGCGAAAATGAAGGCGATTTAGTGATTGCTGCTGAAAAAGCTACTCCAGAAAACATCAATTTCATGATGCGAAATGGTTGTGGCTTGGTTTGCCTGGCTATGTCGACCACTATTTGCAACCGACTTAACCTTGACGTCCTGCCTTCCCCACACTCAGAAGGCATAAGCACCCCTTTTACCCCATATATAGATGCCCGTACTGGTATAACAACCGGAACCTCGTCGTTTGACAGGGCCCGCACCGTACAAGTTGCAATCGATGATAATTCCACCCCCCATGACTTGATTCGTGGAAAAGGACATGTGCCAGGCCTTAAGGCACGCGATGGAGGCGTTCTTGTACGGGCAGGACATACCGAAGGTAGTGTTGATCTTGCCAGGCTTGCAGGCATGAAAGAAGCCGCTGTTATTTGTGAAGTGGTAAACCCTGATGGCAGCATGGCCCGAGTAGCAGATTTGATTCCTTACTGCAAAAAACATGGTCTTAAAATGTGTACCATCGAGGACCTGATCAAATACCGCAGACAACGCGAAAAATTAATTCGCAGAGAAATCGAACTCAAACTTCCCACCAAACTAGGTAATTTTGACCTCATAGCCTACTCCTCAGTCGTTGATACTGAGCCTCACCTTGCGTTGTGCGCTGGGGGAGTTGGTGTAATGTCCAACGGCCAAGTGGCAATTCAGGAAGAACCTGTGCTTGTTCGCATTCATAGCCAGTGCCTGACGGGCGATATTTTTGACAGCTTGCTTTGTGATTGTGGTTCGCAGTTGCATCATGCCATGCGCCAAATAGAAAAAGTTGGCAAAGGAGTGCTGCTTTACATGAGGCAGGAAGGCCGGGGCATTGGCCTGCTTTCCAAATTAAAAGCTTATAAACTTCAACAAGAAGAAGGCTTGGACACGGTAGAAGCCAATCAAAAGCTAGGATTTGGAGCTGATTTAAGGCATTATGGTATTGGGGCCCAAATTCTCAACGATCTTGGTATCCGAGACATCAAGTTGCTTACCAACAATCCCAAAAAAGTCGTGGGCCTTGACGGGTACGGCCTTCGAATCACCGAGCGTATTCCCATTCAGATAATTGCTAACGAAAATAACAGGCGCTACCTTGAAACGAAAAAATCGAAACTAGGTCACATTTTTGATGATATGAACTTAAAAGATGAATAAAGATTAACGTCCACCTGGCTTGGGAGCAGAAACAGGCATGGATACGCCCCTGTAAAGTACGATTTCCTTGACCCTCCAATCCGGAGGGGAATTTTGATCTGCTTTTTCTTCGCCTACAACCACAAAAGTCGCCTGCACCAGGTACTTTGGAAAAAGTAATATCAAGCAGTCCAACTCAAATTCGATTTTTCCACCCACATTTTTATAACGTGGCACAACCCCGTTTTCTATCCGAATCCAATCCGATCCGCCTGTAAGTTGAGCTGAGGGAGTGTGATCTGTCATTGGCCTGAATGCCTTGGCAAGAAGATCTAGAATTCCAACTTTCATGACTGGATCGGACCAGAAATTGTCACCAATGCGAACAAACTTCCCATCAAATAGTTGTTGTGCGGCTGCAAGAAAAGCCTGACGCTCTGGAGATTCAGCAGCTTGAACAATCGCCCCGCCTACAACACCTAAACCAGGAGGAATAGAAGGGGTGAAACCTTTGATTATTTGCTCTCGGTTTTGTGGTTCTGCCAAGCCATAAACCGCAGGTTCCCAAACTTTGTTTGCCACTGCCATGCACCATTTGGAAGCAAACTCGATTGCAGAGACAGAAAGCTCAAATTTTTTGCGGGACTCTTCATTGACTTTAAGCTTTTGAGTCAAACCAGATCCATCAAGAAGAACCTGCCATTGTCGGCCTTTAAAGCCACCGGTCGGGCTTTCCTGCCCCAAGGCAGAAACCGCCACATCTATGGTGCCATCAGGTAAGTCCAACTGATAAACAAGCCTTACAAGGTAACCTCCCATTTCATAAACAGGGGAGCTGGCGGATTTCAAACTAAACTTGGCAGCGGTATCACCGGCAAACTGAATCAACCGCACATAATCCTTTGCTTTAAAAGCGGAATAAGCGCCTTTGCTGAGGGGATCGGGGGCAATATTGTAAGTGATTTCGAAGGTGGTACGGAGGTTGGATTCCTCAGACGGACGGGGCGGTTTCAAGGTTAGTAAAAACGCCTTGTCTATTTCACCCCTGGCGATGATACCCAGCCATTGCTTGACGAAAGTATCTGCTTGATTTCTAACCGCAAAGTAAGTGCCCGCATAATTTGCAAAGTAGCACAAAATGAAAATGGCTGTGATTTGCATCGACCAAAGTGCCAGTTTCTCGCCACCAATGGTGTTATCGGAAGCTTTTATACGGGTGTAGGCAAAGAAACTTAAAAGGATTGAAAAAGCTGGCCAGAAAATAACCCAAGGAGACATGATCCAAGGTGTGCCAAAGAAAAATGCCGCACCAAAACCCCCGGAAAGGGTCAGTACAAACAATCCACCCAGCACTGCTCCTAGAATCGCAAGAATCGATATGGGCTTATAGCCTTTATCCTGATCGCCCGGGAGAGAATCTGCAAAAACAGGGTCACCGGGGAAAGAAGAATATTTCCCTGATGGACCCACCGGTTTTTCGCCCGACTCACTCATCAAGCAACCCCATTAATCAACACCTAATTCACCGGAAATATCGCCAGCCATTGCCCTACGGGCAGCATCGCTTTCGTTGTTGGCACGAGCTTGGATTGCACCTGTCTTATCAAGGAATATTTTGTCCTCGAGAATTTCCTGCAACACGATTGACATCTTGTCGGAATGGCGGGTAACCACCAAAGGCTTTGCACCCTGGCTAAGCATTGCAAGCCTTTTTTGAATCATGGTGGAAAGCTTAAAACGGCCTCCAACTCGATTAACAATGGCTTCTTCCTTAAGTTCATCTAGCATAGCATCACCTTTCTATAAATAACGGTCTGATTAAATCCTTGATCTTGACTACAGCTTTTTCCAAATCGTCGTTGACTACTTTAAAATCATATTCTGCAGCCTGCTCCATCTCCTGCTTCGCACTTGCCAACCTTTTGGCAAGCGTTTCTTCGGTCTCTGTGCCCCTGGATCTAAGCCTGGCTTCACAAGCATTCATATCAGGAGGTACCACGAAAATACTTTTACTGATTGCGCCCGTCTTGCGTATCTGGCCCGCTCCTTGAACATCAATTTCCAGCACCACTCCAATCCCTCGCGTCCTGCGCGCATCTACCTCAGAAATTAGCGTACCATAATAATTGCCATAAACCTCGGCCCATTCAAGAAAAGATCCTTTGCTGACTCCATCCTGAAACTTCATCTTGTCCCAGAAAAAATAATCTACACCATCCACCTCAAACGGCCTCATCTTGCGGGTTGTTACAGAAATCGCACCCTCCAACGGCATAGACTTATCTTTGAGCAATTCCTTGACCAGCGTCGATTTCCCGCTGCCACTCGGCCCGGATATTATAATCAATGGCCCCCGAAAAGCTTGCTTTGTACTATTCGACATTCTGGATTAACTCCCGAATGCGCTCCAAATCACCTTTAATCTCGACTACATGCCGAGTGATTTTAACATCGGCTGCCTTCGACCCCATGGTATTGGTTTCACGCACCATTTCCTGGGTAAGGAACTCGAGTTTTCGGCCAGCCCCTTCTTCCTGCTCCAATACTTTGCCAAATTGTTCCAAATGGCTATCCAGCCTTGTAACTTCTTCTGCTATATCTGAGCGCTCTGCAAAAATTGCAACCTCGCGAATAAGATCGGATGGCTGAACATGTGCCTCGGTGCTCTCAAGCAATTTCCGAACTCTCTCAAGCAACCTTTCTTTGTATGCATCCATCACCTGGGGAATCAACACTTTGATCGAGCCAAGATGCTCAAAAATTTTATTCCTAAGTGCCATTAACTCCAGCCCCATGACCCCGCCCTCGGTACTGCGCATCGCTTGCAGCTTTTCAAGGGCGATTTCAAGGGTTTTTTCAATTTGGGGCCAGTCTTCATCCAAAGTTTTTGCACCTATCTGCCCCTCGGGAACTATCCCGGGCAGATGCAAAACATTTCCCATTAAAAAACAACGAGCCTCGTGGGGCAGGTTGCTTTCTTGAGCCACCTTGGATACCTGATTCAAATAACCTTGAAGAACATCCAATCTTAATGAATGTTCCTGCGTTTCCCTGACCCGGTTCACACGAAGGTTTATCTGAACAGTTCCCCTGCGCACCAATTTACGCACGGCTTTTTCAAATTCGGGTTCCAAAATCTGATAGGATTCTGGGGCCCGTAAGGACACCTTCAAATATCGATTGTTTACAGAACGAAGCTCGATCGCAACCGCCAAGGTATTCCCTTGGTGGGAAGATTCGCCATAGCCTGTCATGCTATAGAGCACGGGCTTTCACATGCCTTTTAACAGGCTGTGCCTCTATTAGTTCTTTTTAGTTTCAGCCTTTTTATCGTCCTTGGCATCGCCCTTTGGCTCTGCCTTGGGGGCATCCTTGACTGGTTCTTTTTTATCATCCTTGGCATCGCCCTTTGGCTCTGCCTTGGGGGCATCCTTGATTGGTTCTTTTTTATCGTCCTTAGTTTCTACCTTAGGATTATCTTTGGATTCGCCCTCCGATTTGGGAGTAGAATCAACAGGAGCACCCTCTGTGGGCGTTCCTTCTTTGCTTATTTGTGGTATTCCTGTGGGATTTAATGTGGTAATTTTGGGCTGAACCAACCAAATCATAATAATGATTAGCGCCACCCAGACTCCAGCGACATAAAGCGTAATTTTGGTGAAGGCATCAGCGGTTTTTGAACCGAATGCACTTTGTCCACCTGGCCCGCCGAAGGCTCCAGCCAAACCACCACCTTTGCCCTTTTGGATCAAGATTAAAAGGATCAAAAACACACTGACTAACCAGATCAGGATGTTCAATACGGGAGGGAGCCATTCAAACATTGCAAAGGTTGGCGCAATCATTCTTTTTCAACCTGCTTTAAAAGTATGCGGAAAATATTACCATTCGATAAACAATAGCATGAAACTCAAAAAGAAATTATAGAAATCCCGAGGGCATCCGAGAAGATGCATAATGTTTAAGTTGTTTTACCCAGAGCTTTTTCCAACGCTAAAACTACCCTCAAGATGAAGCTTTGGTCTAAATCCTCCAAAGGCCTCGACTCTCCCGATGCCGTCATAATTACAATATAATGTACCCATTGCCTCCGTTTTTGCGAAATCCACCACCGCAACATTTGACATAAGACCAAACCCTGTATGGTAGTTAGGAAGAATGCAAGAGAAAAACCTAAAACGCTTTCTGCATTCCCAGCTCCGACACCCCGTAAAACAGCCAAGGGGTTTACCCCCATAAACCAAAAGCCAAAATTAGCCACCATCACTAAAAAGAAAATACTCTCCAAGAGGGTGAAACTAATAATAAAGATCAGAACCTTTTTACCACTGGCCTCCGGGTACACCGGGTTGCTGCCACTTCTTACTGATGTAATCCCTGAAAGAGCTATCGTCTGCTTGGGCAGTTTCAAAAGGGTATCTGTGATCACAACCCCTTTTTCATCAAACATGATTTTGCTACCTTCGTATGGAAAACGCTCAACACCAAACCACCAACACCCTCATATTTAACAAATTTGCATTCATCGAGTACAAAAATCTCACCCCGATTCAAATCCAACAGGAAAATTTTTGAAGAACCCAGTTCCTTTTCATGCTACAAATCTAATCATGTACTTTGATTTCACGCCCTCTGAATAAACCAGCTTCAATCCAAAAAAGTTCAGCCATGCACATTCTCAGATATCTCATAATCATCATTGTCTTTTATTTTTCCAATTTATCATTGGCACAAGACGCAAGCCCCTACACCCTGCCCGAATTCATTCGCAAGGAAAATAATCTTGATCAGTTTTACCAAAAGTACACCAATGCCATGGGGTTGCCCATCATTGGTTCCAAAAATGTCTCCAGCAATGCCCTAGAAGAAGCCGCATGGATTGTAAGACAAATGCTCGGGCATCGCAAAGATATCCTCCAGGCAATGAAAGACACCAAGGTTCGAGTGGCAGTCATGGCTGCAAGCGAATACACAACGGATGTGCCCGAGCATTCCAAGCTTACGCCTAAATTATTCTGGGACCGAAGAGCCCGTGGTTTGGGTGCAACACCCAGCAACCCCGCAGTAAGTTGTGGCGAAGAAAATCTTCTTGGCTTCGATCGCGACCCCTACCCCAACGAAAATATATTCATCCATGAATTTGCCCATGCAATCCATGGCACTGGACTCAACAAAATTGATCCAACATTCGACAAACGACTGATGCTCGCCTTCCAATCTGCAATCGATAGGGGATTATGGAAGAACACCTACGCCGCCACCAACCACTCGGAATACTGGGCCGAAGGCGTGCAATGCTGGTTTGATGACAATGCCCCGCCCGATGCCCTTCACAACGAGGTACGAACCCGAGAAAAGTTAATCGCCTACGACCCCAACCTTGCTTCACTTTGTAAAGAAGTTTTTGATGATTTTAATTGGCGTTATCAGCGGCCAAATAAAAGGCCCGCCAAGGACCTCGCTCATTTAACCGCGTATGATCCTGAAAAACTGCCAAAGTTTCAATGGCGTAACGCACCCCTCAGTGATAAACCCAAGGCCACCATTCAAACAAATATTGGCGATTTTGAAATCGCACTTGACCCAAAAACCGCACCAGAGGCTTCTGCTCTTTTTCTAAATATCGCCCTCGAGGGTGGATATCACAGCGGACAATTTTCCCTAGGCCATGTTCACAATCAGGAGTTAAAATCCGGATGGGTTCACGCCATCCCCAATAAGTCATCGACTTCTGCTTATGCGACCCATGCCAATGTCAAAAAACTCCCAACTCTCAAGATGCCACCCAACGATGGCACCATCGCACTTCTTCAAAATGATGCAAACCCTGGGGCATTTGTCATCTTCATTGGGTCCCCGCCCCCAGGCAGCCTTAACTTCATCCCCTTTGGCAAGGTGACAAAAAACCCTGAAATTGTCACAAAAATTCTTTTTAGTCCGGCCAAGGCTGATGCGTTTATCAAACCCATTGATATCAAGCGTGTGATTCGTACCGAATAAAATCCCTCTTGGCCGAAACAATACATCAATCTAATTTAAGTAGATTTTGATCAAAAATAAACTACGATGGCTTTTTGTGAGTTGGTTATTAATTACTCCCCTAATCTATATGCGCACATGAATAACATCTTCCCTGTTGCGATTACCTTTTTCCTCGCCTTCGTTTCATCAACCTTGGCACAAACGTCCTTACTTCCCCAGCAAGAATTACTCGAAAAAGAAACCTTCTGGGATAATAAAGATTGGGACTGGTATAAATCCAACATCCCTTTTTTCGAGTGCCCCGATTCCGAAATTCAAACCACCTACTATTATCGCTGGGAACTACTTACCAAACATCTTACCTATGGCTCCCCCAACTCGGGGTACTCGTTCACGGAATTCATCGACCGCCCTTTTTGGTCGGGCACCTATGGTGCCATCTCCTGCCCTGCAGGCCACCAACTTTATGAAGCCCGCTGGCTACGCAACAACCGCTATTCGCTTGATTATTGCCGCTACTGGCTTAAAACCCCGGGCGCTCAACCCAGAAACTACAGCACCTGGCTTGCCGATTCTGTCTGGGCCACTCACCAAATCCACCCAAGCCATTCCTTCGTTACCGAACTTTTATCCAGCCTTAAAACTAATCATGAAGGCTGGGAAAAACGATTCTTCACCCCGAAAATCGGTCTCTTCTGGCAAAATGGCCATGATGATGGAATGGAATTCAACATCAATAGCAGGCAAACAAAAGACATCCTTCGGGGCGCCCCTGCATTCAGGCCCACCATCAATTCCTACATGTACGCCGATGCAATCGCCATCGCCAAAATCGCAGACCTCGCAAACGACAAAAATACTTCTACCCTGTTTCGCACCAAAGCAGAAGGCATCAAGGATAATCTGCAAAAACAGCTTTGGGACCCCAAACGAAAATTCTTCTTCCCTCTTTCCCAACGCGATGAAGAAGCCGATGGCTTCAAAATTAACGCCCTTACCCTCACCTACCAATCAGGAAAATATGCAGGAAGCGAATACGGCAGAGAACTCATCGGCTATATACCCTGGCAATTCAATCTGCCAGATCCCAATAAAGGATTCGAGGCAGCATGGGGGAAACTTCTCCAAGCTGATGGATTCAAAGCCCCTTTCGGCCCCAGCACCGTCGAACGAAACGATCCCATGTTCCTTCTCAAAAAATCCTGCTGCTGGTGGAGTGGCCAGTCATGGCCCTACGCAACAAGCCAAACCCTCAAAGCCATGGCTAACCTTCTTCAAAACTATCCCCAAACCATCGTCAACTCATCGGACTACTTTGAACTCTTCAAAACCTTTTCCAAAACCCATCGAAAAAATGGCGTGCCTTACCTCGCAGAGGCCTGCAATCCTGACACCGGATCCTTCGAAGGACATGATGGCTATAACCATAGCGAGCATTATTTTCATTCCTCCTTCAACGACCTTCTGATCACCGGCCTGGTAGGCATCATCCCACGCGATGACAATACACTCGAAGTCAAACCGCTGGCTCCCACATCCTGGCCTTACTTCGCACTTTCTGATGTACCATACAAAGACCACCTTATTAGTGTTATTTGGGACAAAGACGGCAGCAGGTATAACAAAGGCAAGGGGCTTAGGCTTTTTGCAAATGGCACGGAGATCGCCAATAGCCCAGATCTTGGTCCACTAACTGCAAAACTCCATTTGCTTGAAAAAAACGCAATCAAATCTAATCTGTCCCAGGTCAACTATGCAGTCAATAACGATGGTGATTATTACCCCAGGTTAGCTTCTTCTTACGTTAACCCCAAAACTCCACTTTCAAAGCTCATTGATGGAAACTATTGGTACCATATTTCTCCCCCCAACCGCTGGACCTGCGAAGGTTCCCCAAACTCAACTGACTGGGTCTCCATCGACTTGGGCAGCAAACGCAAAGCTCACTCTGTTAAACTTTATCTTCTCGATGATGGCAAAAATGTTACACCACCTGCAAAACTCACTCTCGAACACTGGGTTGATAACACCTGGAAACTCATCCCCAACCAAACACTTTCCACAGGTAAACCAGTGGGCAGAAAAGCCAATACCATTACTTTCCCTGAAATGGATCTGACAAAGATCCGCATTACATTGCATCACCAAGACAACTCCAAGTCCGGTCTTTCGGAAATCGAAATCTGGGGCGATGCACTTCTGCCAATCTCGCAACCAATCAACCCGCCAGGCAATATCGCTTTTAATCCGGGCAATCAGCCCTTTCCCAAAGCTTCAGCATCCTACGCTGACCGCTTTGGAGGCAAACCTGCTTCTGCAATCGATGGAAAAACCAACTTCCTCCCCTCCCCCACCAATCGCTGGACCAGCTACGAATCCCCAAATCTTTCCGACTGGCTTGAAGTCGATTTTGGTTCAGAAAAATCCTTCAATAAAATCGAACTTGCAATCTACGATGATCGTGGCGGCGTCCAACCCCCAACCAATTACGATGTTCAATTCTGGAATGGTTCAGAATGGAAAGAAGTTCTCTCTCCCAAAAAGTTTCCCGAAAAACCCATTGGCGGGCAGTTTAACCATATCACCTTTAACACGGTGAAGGCCAGCAAAGTCAGGGTCGTTTTCACTCACGCAGGAAAAGCCCGAAGCGGTGTT
>RFZJ01000161.1 GCA_009920765.1 Planctomycetota bacterium
CCCTTGCGGGGCCAATAAAAGTTGACTTATGGGTTAGCACCACGGGAACAGATGCTGACTGGGTGGTGAAGGTGATTGATGTTTTCCCGAATGATTACCCAGATTTTGAACCCAATCCCGCAGGGGTACGCATGGGCAACTATCAGATGTTGATTCGAGGCGAACCTTTCAGGGGCAAGTTCCGTAACAGCTTTTCCAAGCCCGAACCTTTCGAGCCTAACAAGCCTACCAAGGTGAGTTTCACCATGCCTGATATTTGCCATACCTTCAGGCCGGGCCACAAGCTCATGGTGCAGGTGCATTCCACTTGGTTTCCCCTGGTGGATCGGAATCCTCAAAAATTCTGCGATATCTATAGTGCACTCGAATCGGATTTCTCCATACAAACACACAAAGTTTACCGAAGTCCGGAGATGCCAAGTGGCATCACCGTCAGGGTGAAATAAACATTCAAAGAGATCGTTTTGAATTGCAGATTCCAGCGCATGTATTAACACGAAAGGGCTCGACCACGACGTCGGGGGTTCCTGAAGAGGTTCGCAACCTGCTTGATATGGGCGTTATCGAGACGGTGAATCTTGCGGAATGGCTGGTGGTGGATCAAGAGTCACTGGCTCGAAATCTGTTTCAAAAAGAAAACTGGAACTTCCTTCTGCAACCTTTGGAAGAATCTTTTCGTTTGCTAAAAATCAAAACTGCGCCCAAGAAGATGGAAGTTTTAGGGAAGATTCTGGCACAGGGTTTTCCCGCTAAAAGACAATTTGAAACTGCACTCAGAATCCTTAAAGAGCATCGCTCGGATATTGTTCGCTCTTGGGCTTGTTTCATGATTGGCAAACGAAGTGAAATCTTGCTTCAAGAAAGTTTGAAGCGTATCCACTCATTGGCTGCAGATAAAAACATGAGTGTAAGAGAGGCAGCATGGCTTGCGATAAGGCCCAGAATCGTGATGAAATTAGGAGAATCATTGCAAATACTCGAAGCGTTTAGCTTGCATAAAGATCCTAACATCAGGCGGTTTGCAAGCGAGATAACAAGGCCCCGAGGAGTTTGGTGTAATCATATTCCAGCATTGAAAGATAACCCTGAACTTGGATTACCTTTACTCGAACCTTTGCGCTGCGATGATTCGATTTATGTGCGAAACTCGGTGGGCAATTGGCTTAATGATGCAAGTAAAACAAATCCTGGTTGGGTTCAAGATGTATGTAAGCGCTGGGATAAAGAGTCTCCCACGAAGGAGACTGCTTACATCATTCGAAGAGGTTTAAGAACCTTAAGAAAAAGCCCAGAGTAGAACTAGCAAACTTTTGGGTTAATTGCCTTCTTCAGATTTTTCGAGCAGCAGTGTAAACTGCATGCTGTTGATATTAACATGCTGCTTGACAAGCCCTACCCCTTGGGCAAACCAGTAGGTTGTGCTAACGATGATGCCAGCACCAACCACCTCTGCATCCATTACCACTTTCACGGTTTTGAATTTACCTGCAGGAACCTCGATTTCTTCTTCATCTGATTTGCAGGCAACATTGAGTTTTTCTTTCCCAGCCATCGATTCGGTTTTCCAGGAATCATTTTTCTTGATCGGAAATTTAAGCAGGCAAATGGGTGGGGTGATCTCTCCACCATTGTAACGGTGACGGAAAATACCCTTTTCTGTTATGTTTAGATGCTCGGTTGCGGCCACGGTACCCCTAGCTATTGTTTCCAACCGGGCCAGGGATACACCATCGATCTTTTCGATCTTGGCAATTTGGTTGGTAAGCTTGGCACTACCCTTGGCAACTGCATCGGATTCAATTTGATAAGTCCACTTGTTACCAGCCTTAAGTGGATAATAGGATTTAGATTCCTGTGATTTTTCCTGTGCTGTTGCAAGTGGCTGGCATAAAAGTGCCAATCCAAAAGTGAAAAGAATCAATCCTGATAATTTAGACATGATGACCTTCGATAAAGTTAATTGCGCTTGATGAATACTTACCTCTAGAAAAGCTTAACAAACCATAAATGTGCAGTCATCTAAAAACAATATTCTTTTGATTTTCTAAGAAACCATGAAAAGATGAATTAGATTCTTACCCCTAGGTTCAAAGTTTCCTTGATGGTGATACCACCAGTTTTTGCGCTTCTCATCGATTGTGCCAGCGCCATGATTCGAACACTGGCATCCTTGATCCCCACACCGTTCCCATGGATGTTTGAGATCAAGTTGCGGTTTGCATCATCATGTCCAAGATTGGGTTTGTAGGCCAGGTATGCGGAAAGACTGGTTGCGGTGGTTAATCCGGGGCGTTCGCCAACAAGAAGAATTGCGATTTCTGGTTCGAGTAGATTTCCAATTTCGTTAAGAATCCCAACGCGTGCCTGATGAACAAGGAAAGGCCTGCCCAGAGTCCAACCCTGATTAAGTGCAAGTTCCCAGAGGGAGTCGAGAAGTGGTGGTCCTTGAAGTTTTAAAGCTGCGGGGGATAATCCATCCGCAAGGATGATTTGGAGTTGCGGTTGGAAAGTGCATTGCTGCTGGATGCGATTGCGATCAGGGGGATTTAATTGTCTGCCCAGATCAGGTTTTAGTAAATATTCATGTCTGTTATTGGCTTTGGAAGCGACTTCAAATAGTCCCATTTGATCGATTCGTTCGCTGCGGAAATCGCGTTCCAAATCGATGGATTCAAAAACAGCATCTCGGGCGAAGGCGTGATCTGCACGAAGTAAAAGCCAATCCTTGGTGGAAAGGGCAGTGCCTTTTCGGGCTGCAAATACTCTTGCTGAAGTTAAGGATTTACAAATCGTTTGTAGTGCCGCTTCATGGTCCATGATTATTTTCAAGCAAACCTTAGTCGGCCTCGCGGCGTAGGAATTGGTCTACCCATTTCTTGAGCCGTTTGAATCCATTCTTGAATTACTTTTTCAGCATTGGCTACTGCCTCAGCATAAGAAGCGCCGTCAGCCATGCACCCGGGAAGTTCGGGGACTTCTGCTATAAATGCCTGATCTTCTTCACTCCAAAATAAAATCAACTCGTATTTACTCATCTGTAGACTCCCCTAGTCCGTATTTTAGAATTATATTTCGTACTTGTTTGACCTGATAAGGTTTTGCCATCGATCCTTTTGGTTGAATATTCAAAATCTCTTCGACATTATCTTTGGTAAAGATGTGATGATCGCCCTTGATTCGTTCAAAAAATCCAAGTTTAAGAAGCAAGTTGACTATTTTCTGCAAATCGAATGTTGGCATCAGATCTACCAGTTAAAATAGTCTGAAGTATTTTGTCGTGTCTTCCCAAAGATATATAGCCCCACTAATCATGTTTTGAATACAAGTAATAAAATCATAGCTAATTAGTGTTCTATATGCAAATACAGCCTTTTTATTTGCGCTATTTTTAGGATTAGCTAGTTAATTATTTTTCCTGCATTTGTTTCAAGGAAATGGGTGGGCCTTGAAAGCGGTGCCTTGCGAATATGAACCAGAATGCAACGAGAAAGATGGTGATTGCAAGTACAGCATAACCAGCCTTTTCATTGGGGGGTTGGATGCCTATGCAAACAATTCCAACCGATGCAATCGTGCTTAATAATGCCATTGGTTTAAACCAGATTCCAAGATGCCAGGGACCCATGTTTTTCCAACTTCTGCCATGTACAAAAAATCCTGCAAGGATGGGAAGCATGTAGGACAGATAAAGCAGGATGGTTGCTGCTGCTGCAATGGTGTCATAAAGATGCGAATAAAGGGTAAACAAGATGGCGGTGATGCAGACTAGAAAGATGGCATTGGCGGGGACTTGGGTTTTAGGGGAAACCTGTTTAAAGAAGTTCGAAAAAGGTAAGCCACCATCCCTTGCAAAGGCAAAGGCCATTCGCGAAGCTGCAGTTACCACCGACATACCACAAAGGTATTGGGAAAGAACGATGGCAATAAATGCCGGGGCTTGTAAAAGTTTGGGGAGGGATTGTTCTACGATGGTCACAAACGCCCGGTCCCCCTGCATTGCAATATGCCTTGGGTCATTAATCACCAGGATTGCAACAGCAAGCAGTATGTACCCTGAGATGCTGGAAACTATGACCGCCTGCATGATTGCCTTGGGTACGGCGGATGAAGCATTTACTGTTTCTTCAGCGGCATGTGCGGAGCCATCAAATCCGGTGATAGTGTAGGCAGGAAGCAGCATTGCCAGGAAAAAAAGCCATGCTATTGATTCTATTTTGGGCCATACTTGTTTATCACCTTCAGGAAGGCCACTGAAGTTTTCAAATTGAAATAATCTTTCGGGATGCACAGGTCCGCCAAAAATCAACATTAAAACAACCAATGCAACAGTTACCATTAGAATCCAGTATCCACTGAAGATGGTCATGGGGTTGACTATCCGCATGCCAAAAAGGTTGATGGCAAGCTGTGAAAAAGTTATGACAGAAACAGCAATAACCTGGGCGAAGTCTCCCAGATCTTCGCTGCCGAAAATACTACTTTCGATAAAGTTCCAGGTGCCCACATTGATTGCTGCCAGAATGATGACAATACCAGCGAGATTGAACCAGGCGGTAACCCAGCCCCAACCCCTGCCGCCCAAAAGAGAGCCCCAGTGGTAAAGGCCGCCTGCAGTGGGAAACGCAGAAGCTATCTGTGCCATGGCTGCAGCGACTGCAAATGAAAACATACAGGCAACAGGCCAGCCGATTCCAATTGCAGCGGGGCCGACAGCGCAATATCCCATATGAAAAGAAGTGATACCACCTGCAAGGATACAAATGATGGACATGGAAAGCGCATAGTTGGAAAACGCACTGAAACCACGGAAAAGCTCTTGCTCATAACCCATTCTGGCAAGATCTTTTTGATCATTAGTAGAATGATTGTTGTTATTGGTCATCAGGCATCCTTGGGATTTTCGAGAAGCGGAAGAATATTTTTCATCACTGTAAAAGCTCGATCTTTGCCACAAAGCGAAGATCCTTTCATGATTTCATTTTGTTCAAGCCAAATTTGGAATTCGGGTGCAGCTTTTAAATCCAGCAAAGACTTTACCATGGCTGCATCGTGATAGCTTGTAGTTTGATAACTAAGCATCACATCATCGCCTGATGGTACCCCCATGATGTAATTAACCCCGGCATTGGCCAACAAAAGAAGCAGGTTATCGAGCGAGTTGTGATCCGCTTCGGCATGGTTTGTAAAACAAACATCAACTCCCATGGGTAGGCCCAGCAATTTGCCCATGAAGTGATCTTCAAGCCCTGCACGAATGATCTGTCTTTCATCAAAAAGATATTCCGGCCCGATGAAACCGACCACGCTGTTTACAAGAAACGGATCGAAGGTTCGAGCCAAGCCATAAGCCCTGGCCTCGAGGGTAAGTTGATCAATGCCATGATGGGCATTTGCAGAAAGCGAACTACCTTGGCCGGTTTCAAAGTACATGGCTTGATTGCCAACCCAATTAATATTGCGGCTTGCATGATGTTCCAGCACCTGTTCTTTGCCTTCATTAAGCAGGGCGAGAGAGATGCCAAAGCTCTCATTGGTTTTCTGGGTACCCCCAATGGATTGAAACAAAAGATCGATGGGAGCATTTTTTTTCATCGCTGCAAGTTGGGTGGTGATATGTGCCAGGCAACATCCCTGGGTCGGAATATTCAGCGAGTTGATTACATGATCGATGGATTTCAAAATTGATGAAACAGAATCAACGGAATCTACTGCGGGATTGACGCCTATCACTGCATCACCCGCTCCCATTAGAAGGCCATCAATACAGGAAGCTACAATGCCTGAGGTGTTATCGGTGGGGTGATTGGGTTGAATGCGGACTCCCAGAGTTCCTTGGACGCCGTTGGTGTTTCTGCAGCGGGTAATGTTTTTAATCTTGGCTGCAATAGAGATCAATTCCTTGTTGGCAAGAAGCTTGGTGACCGCAGCAACCATTTCCGGTGTAAGCGCCCATTGAAGCTTTTTAAGTTCTACTCCCTGAGGTAAGTTTTGTAATAAAAGCTCCCGCAGTTCGCCTACAGTAAGTGATGCGATGGGGGTGAACGCAATGGGGTCATGGGTGTTGAATATTACTTTGGAGACATCATCGGCATCGGGGTCAAGAATTGGGTGGGAAAGAAATTCTCGAAGGGGAAGATCTGCAAGTGACATTTTTGCAGCGATGCGTTCTCTTTCATTATTCGCAGCAATGCCTGCAAGTAAATCTCCGGATTTGGGTTCATTGGCCTTGGATAAAAGTTCCTTAAGATTTGCGAAGTTATATTTTTCGCCACGAATTGTATGAGAATAAGCCATCGAGGAAATCCGGTTCCGATTTTAATAAATAACAAGATTGAATTGTAGTGGGGTGCGTGGCTTAAAGCGAAGGACTTATGTTTGGAATTATTGAAAGCCATTGATAGTAAAAGGTTCTTTTGTGGTCAT
>RFZJ01000162.1 GCA_009920765.1 Planctomycetota bacterium
GTGAAAGGTATGGCAAAAATCTTTATGGATCCAGCTTGCTCGCAGCACGCAGGCTTGTCGAAGCGGGTGTCACCTTTGTAACTGTCAATTGGGAATGTGGTGCCGATTCTCATGGCGGGCACTGGGATATGCACAGTAATAACTTCGGCATGCTCAAATTTAATCTGCCGATTCTTGACAACATGGTTACCGCGTTGATGGATGATCTTGAAACGCGCGGACTTTTCGATTCAACCTTGGTGATTGTCACGGGCGAAATGGGCCGCACGCCAAAGATTAATGGCAGTGCAGGGCGCGATCATTGGCCCCAATGCGGGTTTTGTCTACTCTTTGGAGCGGGTGTTAAAAAAGGTTTTGTACTTGGTACTTCAGATAAGCAGGCTGCTTATCCTGTTGATCATCCTGTTTCACCGGGTGATCTTTGCGCTACGGTATACAGCCTTCTGGGAATTGATTCAGAAGCTGTGGTTCATGATACTTTGGGAAGGCCCACTGCAATATCGCATGGCGGCAGACCCATCCAATCTATTCTTGGTTGATGTATGGCGAAAGTTCAAATGGCAGATGTTGGTAAGCTTAAGATATAAAACGTTTTGATTATAAGAGCTTTTCAATAACGGTTTCCGTAGATAAACTGCAGTCCAAGGGGCAAAATGTTAATATAGGTGCTCAGTGGTTCAAAACCTTGGTCGCCTTTATTGTTTTAATAGGTTCTTATTTGCAAACATAACGCAGTTTCCAAAAGTTGGAATGAAGATGAATTCTGCAGGAACTGCATCTGATTAAAGTAAGTGCCGACTAAGGTTGTGGACCTTCTTTATAACGACTATACTATTATAGCACGATCATTTAATGAGGGACCAATAGGGTATGATGTTGGAATCGAGGCCGCCGGTGCAAGACTTGGTGTTCCAAGTATATGGCAGGCACTTACATCCGGAGTTGTTTGAGATTCTCGCGACGAAAACGGTCGAGAGGGAGAATTATAAACTGCGTGTGGACATAACTTCCACGGGGCATCAAATTACCTTTGATCATCCTGAATTAACTTTGACAGAAATTGCTGCTTCCTCCACCCAGTTGCTTCCCGAAACCAAGCGTCTTATGGGTTTCAAGCTCAAGCAGGGGCTTTCCAAGAGATTGACTTGTGTCAACAACATTCATTATGAAATGTGTTTTCATGTAGAAACACTTGCTCCTGATATTTTTCTGAAGATTCACAAGGAAATATTGCAGGATGGTTTAAAGCGTGGATTGATTCATCATTTCAAAAATACCCATCGTTTTTCTCTGCCTCCGCTAGGATTTATTACTGCAGATGCCCGCCCTGGTTGCATTGTCACCAATACATTTCACACTTTTCCTGCTGAGTTTACGATTGTAAAAACACAATCTCTTTTCGAACGAAGATAAATTCTTTTATTGCCCTTGGCCAAATATATATCACAATAGCTGGATGAATATTTTATCCAGGGAGAAATATTATGAGTCGTGATGCATGCGTCAAACAGGTCTTGGAGACGGGAATCGTGGCGATTGTTCGCTCGCAGGATAGCCAGCAGCTTGTTGAAGTTGCCCGTGCGCTTGCGGATAGTGGCGTAACAGTTATTGAAATCACCATGACCGTCCCTCATGCACTTGATGTCATCAAGCAGGTTCGCCATGCATTGGGCGATCGAATAATGTTGGGGGCGGGCACTATTCTTGATACGGAAACTGGGCGTAGCGCAATTCTTGCAGGGGCTGAATATCTGGTTTCGCCTGTGCTGAATTTGGATTTGATCAAGATGTGCAGGCGTTATGACAAGGCAATCATGCCTGGCGTATTTTCCCCGACGGAAATCATGGCGGCATGGGAAGCTGGTGCGGATGTTTGCAAGGTGTTTCCCGCAGATGTGCTGGGGCCCATGTTTTTTAAGGCGGTGCGTGGCCCTCTTCCCCAGGTTCGCATGATGCCAACCGGAGGTGTTGACCTCAACACTGCGCAGAAATTTTTAGAAGCAGGTGCATGTTGCCTTGGTATCGGAAGCCAGTTGGTAGAGCCCAAAGCCGTGGCTGAGAAAAACTTTGATCGCATCCGTGAGCTTGCTGCCAAATATGTCGAAATTGTAAAGAATTTTCGTAACTCCACATTGAAAGGAAAATAACCATGGCTTTTGAAGTGATCACTTTTGGCGAAGCAATGATCAGGCTTTCTCCTCCGGGATTTCGAAGGATCGAGCAGGCTAAAAGTCTGGATTTACAAGTTGGCGGCGCAGAGTTGAACACCGCTGTTGCGGTTTCTCGTTTGGGGCATAGTGCCTCATGGATATCCCGCCTGCCTGATAATCCACTCGGTCGGTTGGTTGCAAATCATGCTCGTGAAGCGGGTGTCGATACCAGCCATGTAATGTATTCCAAGGACGAAAGGCTGGGGCTTTATTTTCTGGAATTTGGTGCTGCACCTCGCGCAAGCAGCGTTATTTACGATCGCAAGGGTTCTGCCATTGCAGCAGTTCAGCCCGGCATGGTTCCTTGGGCCAAGGTTTTTGCAGGTTCCAAGTGGTTTCATGTTACCGGGATAACACCAGCGTTAAGTGCATCTAGTGCTGCGGCTACACGCGAAGCCATGATGGCTGCAAAAGCCGCTGGTGTAAAAACCAGCATGGATCTCAACTACCGTGTCAAGCTTTGGACTACCACCGAAGCGGGTAAATGCCTCTCGGATTTAATGCAATACTGCGATGTGCTTATCACCACCGAAGAGGATGTTGAGAAAGTGTTTGGCATCACTGGCTCCAACTACGAAGAAGTTGCAGCGAAGGTCGCAGAAAAATACAAGCTTGATATCGTTGCAATCACCTTACGGGAAAATCCCCTGGTCTGGCGTAACACCTGGACTGGAATGGCCTACCAAAAAGGCAAGGTCTACAAAACCCGCACTTATGAGGTTGAAATAGTAGATAGATTGGGTGCAGGGGATTCCTTCGCTGCGGGGTTGATTCACGGGTTACTTGGTGGCGATGTGCAGAATGCCCTGGATTGGGGCGTTGCAACCAGTGCGATCAAACATTCAATACCAGGCGATTTTGCCTGGGTTCGCCCCGAGGAAGTTGAAGCTCTTCTCAAGGGTGGTGGACTTCGTATCAGTAGATAACCAAACGGAGCAAGCCCATGCGTTACCTAAGTGCTGAAGAATCCCGTAATGTGGATTGGCTCGCCAAGAGTCAGGGGCATATCATGGGAATTGTTCTCATGGAAAACGCAGGCAGGGGAATTGCAGATATCCTCCTTGCAGAAAATCCAAAGGGGAAAGTGGTTATTTGCTGTGGCAGGGGTAATAATGGCGGGGATGGTTTTGTAATCGCCCGCCATTTGAATGCAGCGGGGGTTGATGTTCAGGTTTTGCTTTTTGCAGATCCCAAAGAACTGATGGGTGATGCCTGCATGAATCATGCAATTATTGCTCATTCAGATATTCCCATGAAGGTTTTACTTTCCCCTAGTGAAGAAGATCTGAAAAGTATTTTTAAAGATGCAGTTTGGGTTGTGGATGCTTTGGTCGGTACTGGGCAGAAGGGGGCTTTAAGGACTCCTTTTGATATGGTTGTCCGGCATATTAATGAATCGGGTGTGAAAGTTCTTGCGGTGGATTTGCCTTCAGGAATGGAAGCGGATACAGGTATTGCCTCGGATCCAACAATCAAAGCGACTATTACCGCCACGATGGTTACGCCTAAAACGGGATTTCAAAATCCTGAAGCCCAAGCTTACCTAGGGAAATTAAAAGTCGTAGGTATCGGCCTTCCAAAATGGTTGCTACCTCTTTCTTAATGGCATTTTAGTTCTTTTGTCGCTTGGTTTTTAGGGGTTAAATCTGGATATAATAATACTTTTAGGAAGACGTTTTGTTTTCGTCGGTTTGATGCAAGGTGATTTTGGGCCGTTCAAAAGAAACAATTTTATTGTTGGATAACGCCTGTCGCCTTTGTGTGTCTTCTATGATTCTGCGAATATCAAAGTGGAATTGGGCAGCTAGTTGCTCGCGGATGGTTCGGACTTCCTCGACAATTGGATCGGGGGTCATTAATAATTCTCCATTAATTCTTTTTAAACTTCTAAAATATTCGCTGGAAGTGTGAATGACAAAAGTAATTATAGCGGTATTTTGAGAGCCGGAGGTTTTAGCGACGCAAATTAACACGCGATGGGTATATTTACGGATTAAGGGATTTGTATAACTGTCGTTAACACTTCCGGCTCTGAAAGGTGTGGGTGGGTTCCCCACGAATTCTTTGCGATGGTATTATACGGTGAAAATCTTTTGCCCTATGGTGAAATGTTCCTAAAATCAAAATGTAAGAAATTATAATTAAGTGTATCGTTATATCAGTTGATTGGCAAAAGTTATAATGGCTGAAATCGGATCTAACAGGCCACGTGAACTTCATTGGTACCATGCAGGCCCCATGCTTTTTGGCGATCTGGGTACCAGCAGGCTTTATGTTTTAGGCTTGGCTTTTTTCTTTTCCCGTCATGCCTCCTTCGTTCATATTTTTTGTGTCAACATCATTCTGATGTTAGTCGGCGCCTGTTATTTGATCATTTGCAGAAAATATCCTGATGGTGGTGGTGTTTATTCTTCTGCCAAGAATTCCAGCAAGGCACTCGCTGTGATAGGTGGTTTGATGCTTTGTGCGGATTATACAGTCACCGCATCGATGAGTTGCCTGGATGCATTCCGTTATCTAGGAGTCGGCGGTGAGTTATGGGGAGTTCACATTGATTTAATTTG
Organism: Planctomycetota bacterium; assembly: GCA_009920765.1. Taxonomy (GTDB): domain Bacteria; phylum Planctomycetota; class Planctomycetia; order Gemmatales; family Gemmataceae; genus UBA969. The sequence continues at coordinate 4,775 of RFZJ01000162.1, forward strand.
TACGCTTGTTGCGATCGGGTTAATTGGTGGAATTAATTGGTTTGGTCCCCGTGGCATGGGGAATATTGCATTAGTGATTGCTGTTGCAACGGTCGTTTTAACATTGGTCATAGCCGTTTTTTCGATTCCTCATCTGCATCACATGCGAATAGATTTTCCTGTCCGCGAGCGTTACAGCCTTGCAGCATGGGGTGATGCATGGATTGCATTTACAGAGGTTGTACTTGCCTTGTCCGGTATTGAGGCAATTGCCAACATGACGGGTGTCATGGTTCTTACTGTGAGGCAGACTTCTCGCAGGGCTATTTTGCCTGTACTTTTTGAGGTGGTGGTACTTAACCTTGTTTTGACTGCCGCTATGAATGCATTGCCTGATTCAAAGCTTGTTGATGTTGAGGGGCATTATCTTGGTACGGATGACATGATGAACATTCTTGCTGTTAATTATGTTGGGCCAACTTTTAGCTTTATAGGATCGTTTGTTTTTGGAGCATTATTGCTGTCGGCTGTCAATACAGCGATCATCGATCTAGTAGCCATTCAATACATGATGGGTCGTGATGGGGAGGTTCCTTCGATTCTGTGCAAGTTGAACAAACATGGTGTTCCGGGGTATGCACTTGGAGTAGCCATGTTAATTCCGTCAATACTTTTAATGGTTTTTTCTAATCTAGAGGATTTGGCCGGGCTCTATTCTGTGGGAGTGGTTTCTGCAATAACCATCAATCTTTTTTGTGCGGGTTTCACGAAGCAATTTGAGTTGCTTGGCTGGGAGAAAGTGCTTCTTCGGTCTGTTGGATTTGTTATGGCATGCATATTGCTTACCTTGCTTTGGAACAAACCGTCGGCACGGGTGTTTTCGATGGCAGTGTTGAATATGGGGTTGTGTGCGAGGCTGTTCTCACTTCTAGGAAGAGCAGATTTGCGGCCAACAAACCGAAAGCTAGGGCAGTTATTCAGCGGTCTTGGATTTTTTGGTATCGGGCTATTTACTATTTATGCACCTGTTGGAGTTGGTGCCCTTGGGTTTTTTATTTCTGCAGGGATGGCTGTATTATTGATGTTGTTGGGCCGGATAGTATCTGCGAAGATTCCCGAAAAACTGGAACAGGTTTCGTTGGCAGATCTTGAAGGCGATTATACACCGAAGGCAACTTACCTGCTTTCTGTTTCAAAGCCTTCACCTTTGATTCGATCCGTTATAGAAGAAGCCCGTGCTAGAAATTTTGGTTTAGCGATTATTTATGTCAGGGAGTTAGCATTTCCTTTGATGGCAATCGCGGGGAATTATAATTTGGAGGAAGATGAAGAGGCTGGGGAAATATTCGCCCAAGCCCAAGAAGCGGCTTATCGGCTGGGGGTTCCACTAAAGTTTATTTATCGTGCAGGGGGTTCGATTTCTCTGCAAATCATTAAAGCGGCCATTGATTTAAAAGTTAAATGCGTTTTCCTGCAAATTGCCAACAGATCAACAATAGCCCAGATCATTAAGGGCGATGTGGTTTCTACTATTGTGGAGCAAATGCCAATAGACATTGAGGTTTTAATTCGTGCCTGATCCTGTTGA
>RFZJ01000163.1 GCA_009920765.1 Planctomycetota bacterium
TTTGGTCGAGTCGCTTAAGTTTCAAGATCGTGATCCCAATTTGGATGGTGAAGCCCTCCATGAAGTTTCGCTTTATTGGGAAGCAGTTCGTGCAATGTATTCTCCCTTCGAAACCGGGCAATTGGCACCTACTGCAGATGTTTATATCAACGAAATGCCAGGTGGGCAGTATACCAATCTTTTTCAACAAGCCAAAGCGGTTGGCCTTGGAGATCGCTGGCGTGAAGTTTGTGAAATGTACACTCAAGTCAACCTTATGTTCGGGGATATTGTGAAAGTTACCCCAACTTCCAAGGTGGTTGGTGACATGGCGTTATTCATGGTTGGCAATGGTTTGACCAGACAAGATATTGAAAATGGTACGAGAGAACTTTCTTTCCCTGAATCAGTGGTGGAATTCTTCGAAGGAAGACTGGGCGAGCCTTTGGGCGGATTTCCCAAGGCCTTGCAAGCAAAGGTGCTAAAGGGAAAGAAGCCGATTTCAGGCAGGCCCGGTGCATCTCTTCCCGCAGCTGATTTTGAGGCATCCAGGTTGCAATTGGAAAAGAACACTGGAATCTCTCATGGAATTCTGGAAGTTCTTAGTTTTATCCTTTATCCAAAAGTATTCCCAGAATTTGTTGAACATCAAAAACGCTATTCTGACACCAGTGTTTTGCCAACTCCGGTTTTCTTTCATGGCATGAATCCAGGGGATGAAGCCAGTATAGAAATAGAACAAGGTAAAACTCTTATTCTTAAGTTCCTTACCGTTGGAGAACCTCATGCGGATGGCACAAGAACAGTGTTTTTTGAACTTAATGGGCAACCTCGTGAAGTAGTGACCCTTGATAAGTCCTTGACCGCCAAAACAGCGGCTAGGCCCAAGGCCACTCCGGGTAATCCTTTGGAAATTGCAGCCCCCATGCCCGGTGTTATTTCTAAATTGCTTGTTGCTACTGGTGAAGAAGTCAGCCCTGGACAGAAACTTTTTGTCCTTGAGGCCATGAAAATGGAAACAACGGTTTGTGCCGAAAAATCAGGAATTGCATCACTTATTACCGTTTCTGCCGGGGGCCAGGTTGATGGTGGAGATTTGGTCGTCAAGCTTGATGCGCTTTAGCTTTTACCTGTCCAATATGAGTCGTCGTGGTTTCTTGATCCAATTCTTGCAAAAGAGTTGGTTTCCAAGTACTCTATAATATTATTATTGTTTGATTTTTGTTTTAAGCAGGGACGACTTCATGAGTGTGTTGAAAATTTTAAAGGGTCACAACGAAGGCAATGAGATTTCTTTGAATGGGGATCGGTTTGCCCTTGGAAGGAATCCCGATTGTGCGATCATCATTCCCGTTACTTCTGTAAGTAGGGAACACGCTTTTATTCTTAGAGTTCAGGGGCAGTATTTTCTTGAGGATAATAAAAGCCGTAACGGTACTTTTTTGAATGATCAGCAGGTCACAGGACGAGTTCCCCTTAAAAACAATGATCAAATTCGAATCTGTGATTTTATCGCCTCTTTTCAGTCCAAACCAAATGCTGATATGGCTGCTTTTGATATGGAAGAAGATAAGGGGGAAGATACTTCCAGCACAGTTCATGCCACAATTAATGCAAGTAGCCAGCAGTTGCTTGAAACACAGCCTGCTGAAAAACTTAGGCTGTTGCTTGAAATTACCAGTTCGCTAAGCAAAGTGCTTGAACTGGATAAGCTTTTGCCTACCACTGTGGATTGTATGTTTCAGTTATTCAAGCAGGCAGATCGGTGTTTTATCATCATGGGTGATACAAACACGAACAAGTTTATACCCCGGGTTATTAAAACCCGCAGACCCCAAGACGAAAGCAGTGCACGATTCAGCAAAAGTATCGTTAAACAATGTCTGGAGCAGAAGCAGGCTTTTTTGAGTGATGATGCCAGCCAAGATAGCAGAATGCAAACCAGCCAGAGTATTGTCGATTTTAAAATCCGTTCGGTAATGTGCGTGCCTTTGTGTGGTGTTGCAGGACAGGCCTTTGGGGTTATTCAGGTCGATACGCAGGATCGAAGCAAAAAGTTTACCCAAGACGATCTTAAATTGCTTTGGGGGGTTGCAAATCAGGCTGGCGCTGCCATGGAAAACGCCAAATTTCATCAAAGTTCCCTTTTGCAAGAAAGAATCAGGCGCGATCTTGAACTTGCCAATCAAGTTCAAAAAAGCTTTCTTCCAGTTGGGTATCCAGTCATTCCCGGTTATGATTTTGCTGCTCATTATCAACCTGCCCAGGAAATAGGCGGTGATTACTATGGATTTATTCCCATGTCTAATAATCGCATGGGGGTTGCTGTTGGTGATGTTGCAGGTAAAGGTATACCTGCGGCTCTTCTCATGGCTAAGCTTTCATCGGAAACCCGGTTGGCCCTTTTAATGGAACCAAGCCCTGCAGAGGCTATTTCAAAACTCAATGATGTTTTATATCCCCATACTAGTCAGCTTGACCGCTTTGTTACTTTAATTCTTGCTGTTCTTAATCCTGATCACAAGGTTACAGTAGTTAATGCAGGTCATATGGCACCAATAATTATAAAGGGTGATGGGTCACCTCCCTATGATTCCGTCAGCCTTGATACTGCTGGCGTTATGTTGGGTATTCTTGATGGGTTTCCCTACGAATTCGCTGAGTTTCAGTTGGAACCCAACCAATGCATGATTCTTTATTCTGATGGTGTTCCCGATGCCATGAGTGTTTCGGATGTTCCGTTTGTCAGTAAGGAAAGAAACAGGGATGGTTTGCGAGATTGTCTCATGGGTGTAACAGATACTTCTGCCAAAAATGTGTTAAATTGTATTGTTGAAGCAATTAAAAAGCATACGGTGGGTAGACTTTATCCACACGATGACATCACGATTGTTGTAGTTCATCGTAAAGCTTAGCCGTTGCAAAAACTTGTTTATTCAGGATAGTAATGCCCACTTTTACTGAACCAGAAGTTGTAAATGATACGAGGATTTTACCTCCTTATCATGTTATTTTGCTGAATGATGAAGATCATACTTACCAGTATGTTATTCATATGCTTCAAACTTTGTTCGGCCATCCCCAGGAAAAAGGCTTTCAGCTTGCGCTTGAAGTCGATAAAAAGGGTAGGGCAATCGTGTTTACCACCTCGAAGGAGCATGCCGAGTTTAAGCGTGATCAAATCCATGCTTTTGGCCCTGATCCTCTTAGCAGCAAAAATTGCAAAGGCTCGATGAGTGCAATCATCGAGCCTTCGTTTTAGGCTGGTTGTAATTTTCTCGACTACGAACCAAATCGGATTTTCAGTAATGCTGAACTTGCTGCATTTCTAACATTTGAATCTTCATCCTTTAGTGATTTTTGCAGTATTGGTATTTGTGCTTCAGCTAATTTTCCAAACTTGCCCAACGTCTCTGCTGCCTTGATTCGCACTTTTGCTTCCTCTGATTGAAGGTTTTTTGCTACAGCTCCTAGGGTTGGATACCCATCAGTTCCTAAACTTACAGCAGCATTCATCATTGCAATTCTGGAATCAGAATCACCATGGGCAATCATCTTTTCAAGAGATGGAATCGCCTTTACACCTTCTTTTCCATATTTGTTCAAAGCTTTTGCAGCTTCGATTCGAATGTCTAAGTCTTCTTCAAGAAGCGATTTTGCCAATACTGGGACAGCAATTTCGGGTTTTAATGGTGCAGACCGGCCGAGTGCCCTTACAGCGGCATATTTTACCATCAGGTTTGGATCGTTGGTTGCGACACTCGCTAACTTTCTAAATAGAAAAAGTTCTTTTTCATTTATAATTCTTGCAGTAATGTCAGGCATACTTAGAAACCCTTCGATAATATCCACTCCATTCAATCGGATTCGTAAATTGGGGTCTGACAAAACCATTATTAAATCTTGAACAATTTCCTTGAATTCATTTCCTTCGGGAATAATGTCATATGTTATAAGTTTAGGATTTGGGTTTGGAGCATTCCCGGCGAGAACATCAAGTTTGTTTAAAACGGACTCAAACTCGATCAGCTTTTTACGAATTACCACAAGATCTTCAACAACGTCCAAACTTGCAACTCGAACTAAAATGTCTGCTTCGAAGTTTGTTGAATGGTCTGTTAGTTCACGCATATTATTGCGGAAGGCATTTATCAATGGCAATTCGAATGCGAGTCCATCACGGAAGCTTTTTGTCCGTTGCGCAATAATATCGGGCCTTTCCAGCATTGTCATTTCTGCTTCGCGAATTGGGATAATATAATCCACATCAGCCAAGGTTGATGTGGCCTGCTTGCAAGCCAGTGTTCCTTGTTCCCTTACAATAAAATCCTTGTCTTTTAACGCACGAACCCCAAGGGGGAAGCAAAGTCTGCTTGTTGTTAATAGATCATTTATCAAATCTAAGTTATCCCGTTCGCGAACTACACGGATTTGTTTAAGTAATTGGCTTACTGTGCTAAGTCTTATTTTGAGGCTTTCTGCAGCGGCTCGACGAATCGCCAAGGTGTTTGATGGTTTTATTTCCAATAAATCTGAAATGGTTGATGCAAATAAATCCGATTTGGATTCTATTTTTCCCAATGCCGTTACGGAAGCTATTATAAGCCTTGTATTATTGCTTTTGGTAAGTAACGCCAACTGTGGTGCTAGGGTGCTGAGTTCTGCCCTCAAGAAACGGCTTCTTTGGGCAATTTGGTCTAATGATTCCGATGTTTCGTCAACAAGATTAGCCGAGGCTGTTTCACCAATTAAAATTGCCATGTCGGTTTTTGCATCGTCTTGGCCTTCTTTAAGTAATTGAAGGCCGTTGGTTTTGAATTTTTGAATAACTGCTATTCGGACTTCTCCATTAATATCTGCAATTCTCTTATTTCCCTCAATGTATTGCCATTCTGGCATTAGAATTATTTTGCTTAAATCACCTAAGGCATTTGTTTTATTAAGAATGGCTAAAAGTTTGTTTTTTCGGTCTTCATCACCACGATTTAAAAAAGTTCTTTTAAATAATTCCGTGGAGTCAATTGGGAACGGTTCTGCTTGAACGAATGAACTCAAGTAGAAAGCTAAAAGTACTCCAAACAAAATTTGTTTTTTTGAGCAGGATTGTATTTGCATACCACACCTTATTTAAAATTCTGAAAATCGTTGAGAGTATAAAAATTAACCCTCATACATAATATTGCCCTAAAAATACAATGATGCCATTTCTCTTGAATAATTAACTTTAATATAAGGTTTGAATAAATGCCCTAATCCCTACAAAACTAATCAACATTCCTGATACATTGATTATTTTTGCCTTAACCCTTTTATTTTATACTTTTTTGTCGCAAGCATGCTCTTTTTAAACGTTGTTTTGTTAAGCAGTCTTTGCTACTGAGAGATAATGAATGGTAAAACCAGCTAAAAAACCAATCAAAAATGCTATGACAATGATCAAAATGGTTTTCTTTGATTTTAACAGCCTTTTCCAGGTTATCGCCCCTGAAAGTTCCTGGCCTTCCGCCGAACTCAATTGCACAACATCAAATATTGGGTTGTCATCATCGAATTCATCAAAGTACACGGGAGGCGGTGGGGGGGCAGGGATTGCAACTCCGGGTTCCGTTCTGTGCCCTGGGTTGGAGAAAAGCGGGCGGTGAGGTGAGCTTTCTGGTGCGGGTGATTCGCGGGGGTGCGGAAGTGGAACGCTATCCGGACCGGGGTCTGATCGAATTTTGCGGCCCCAATCTCTCCAAGGAATTGCAGAACTGGTTTGTCTGAGGTCTAGACCTGATGAAAAACGTGAACCTCGTCCTCTGTCTGCACCTGCATCAGCCGGTGGGCAACCTGCCCGACGTGGTGGACCGCATCACCAAAGAGGTCTATCGCCCCGTCATTGGGGTCTTGGAAAAACATCCGGGAGTGGCGGTGAACCTTCATATCAGCGGGTGTCTTCTGGAGATGTTGTCGGCCCGGCATCCGGATCTGATCCAAAAAATCAAGGAGCTCGTGGCCACCGGCAGGGTGGAGATGATGTCGGGAGGTTTTTTTGAGCCGGTTTTGGTGGAGTGGTCGGAGGACGATCGGGACGGGCAGCTGACCAAAATGGCCTCTTGGCTGAAGGAAAAGTTGGGAGCGGAGCCGTCCGGGGCTTGGTTG
>RFZJ01000164.1 GCA_009920765.1 Planctomycetota bacterium
ACCGTCATGTCCTTTTCAATATGCAACGTCTTGATAATTGCTTGATTGCCAAAGTTATATGTTCCAGCGGCACCAGACGGTCCTTCCAAATTTTTACCACTTATTGGGGCAAATACATAACCCCCAACACCGTAAGTCTGGGTCCAGCCAGTCTGGTTTAACTCAGTGATTTTGTAAGTACCAGGCCTGATATCGACGAACGTGTACTTGCCATTGCTATCGGTCGTTGTAGTGAAGTCAATTGATCCGTTGTTGTCTTTGTCGAGTTGGATGGTCCAATTCTGAAGTCCCGTCTCACCTTTATCCCAAACACCATCACCATTAGCATCGCCCCATTTGTAACCGCTGAGGGTTATAATTTGAAAATTTCCAAAATCTTCATTTCCATATTGAGGAGTAGTCTCGTTAATAGTCAAAGGACCATAAAGGTTATTACTAGGGGAAGTCTGCATCCAGCCAGATTGTTGGACTTCCTTTACAAAGTAGGTGCCTCGAAGAACAGCAAAATTATAATACCCCAAATCATTCGCATCGATTTTTCCATCCTTATTTGCATCGGTTGTACCATCAGCCGTGATTGTTGATGTGATTAGGGTATCACCAGCGTCAAAAACATTATCCCCATTATCCCTATAAATTTGAATTGTCCACCCAGCCAATCCTGGCTCACTGCTTTCTTTAATTCCATTGCCATTTAAATCATTCCATTTAACACCTGAAATAGATCCCTGAACAACTGCGCCGGGAGCAACTTGAACCTTACCCCCTCCCCCAATCGCAGGCCCATCAGGCCCGTTTTCTACGGAAGATTGTAATGACAACCCTGTAAATCCGTCCGCCCCGTTGGTTGGATTTGTATTAGGCGTTACCCCTGCTGGAACAAGCACTTCGCCTGGCACAGCTAATTTAAGGCCATAATAAAAAGTTGCGGAAGTATCCAAGGCTTTGAAGGTAACAGTGGATTGCTTTTCGGTTGTTGAAATCGCAAGGCTTTTAGTAACATTAGTTACATCAGCATCAATACCAGAAATACTTCCACCGCTGGAAATATAAAAAGTCCCCCCGGAATCAGGCATTAGTGTTGAATCACTAAGAGGAGCACCGCTGCCCACAGGGAATACCAACGTTGGCGTTACTGATTGATTGTAAGCACCTATTTCTACAAAACCGCCGGAATTAGATGAAGCTTGAAAATAGTTAAAGCTAATATTAAACGTATATACAGCATTAATAGTCAACCCACTAAAATTAACTGCATGAGGAATATAATCCCCTTCCAAATACAAACCCTGCCCTGAGTTAATCCCCCCATTAGTCCAATCAACTCCTGCCGATACAATATTTTCCCAACCACGATAATCAGTTTTTATCGCATCGGTGAACATAGACATGGCCGATACACTGACGTTGTCGGGGTCAAGACCCGTTGCAGTCAACTTAAAGGTAGCACCAATCGAATCATCCGGATTCACAAACCAATTTGTTTTAATCGACCCGTTTTGACACTTATCCAAGTCACCTGCTATCACATCATCTGAAGTTCCTTCGATATTATCGGCACCTGCATTTACCATCCACCAGACACCATCGGTAACAGACCAAGGTTGATGATCCGGACTCATTACATTCTTTTCGGCATCAACAACATCATCAGAAGTACCCCAGGCACCATCGGTTCCAGCACTTATCATGTGCGAAACCTGAAATACCACTTCAGAGCCAACTTTAAAATTATCGGCAGTGATTAACGCTGTACTCCCCGGCGCGTAATCAAGTAAATCGGTGGAGACAACGGGTGCTGGATTAACCCTTTCCTCCAACGATTCCAAGCGCACCCTGGAATTTGCAGGCTTGCGCCTTGGCGTTTTGACAGCTTTGCACAGGCCTTTTTCAATGAACCATTTGCGAAAAGTAAACATGTTCTGCTCCTTTGTATTAAGGCAACTCACAGACACCTTAAAAAAGATTGGAAAGGTTCTGCGACCGATGCCTTTTTTAAATTCGATGTGAAATTCAAACCAAAACCTCTAACCATACAACGGAGCAAACACGCACGACATGGCAACAAAACTGAAGATTTATTAGTTTTTCTACAAAAGTATGGTTAACAAAAAACATTCGCATTTCCTACCTATAAATAAAAAGGCCTGCTTGCACTAAAAATGCAAGCAGGCCTTAAAACTACTAACAAGATACTCAATAAAACAAAGATGTTAACTTTATGATCAAAAACATCACCACGGATGGTAATGGGATTTGGGAAGATGCCAGGCGGAATTCTTGGTAGGGAATCTTAATACCATTCCCAACTTGGGATTGAAAAGAGGGAAAGCTGGATGAGGTTTAGAGATAACCTGACTCTCCATTGCCACCAAGCTAGCGCAAGACATCCCATGATGCAGTAATTCACTACAACCGTGCTTGCGCATTTTCAATGGATTACTTTTTTTGAAGACACTTTGAACCCATTTAAAAACCATGACAAACTCCTTAAACAAAGAAATACTTTCACTCCCTACCTAATACAACGGCAGAAACACAAACATGTGTCAAAATTCTTACATTTCGAAAGAATTACTGGGGTGAGGTTTTAACAAAGCAGAGTGTTTCCCGAAGCCCTTCCATGCCGGCGTCTACGTGCGTAGCAAACTGATTTGGCAGTCTTACTCTGCCGCGTTCACTCTGGTGGATTCAAATTGCAAAGCCAGCTTGAACCAAAATTACCTTTCAGCGAGGGATAGTAAGGGTAGAGGCTTTGGCACCCTCCAAAATCCGATCAACATAAAAAACTTTCCCCTTGGTCCCAAGAGCCATGGTGAGTTCCTTATTACGAATCTGAATTGATCCGCTATGGCATTTGAATCCCGCCTTACCATCGGGAGATTTCGCTTCTTCCCCAGAATTGTTAAGAAATATGTAATCAGTCCCAGATGTAGTTTCAACTTGGATTCCAGCGCCCTTGGCAAACCACGAGACTTTAGGAGCAGCTTCGGTTTTTAATCGTGGATAAAGGAAGGCGCATATTGGCCCTCGGCCCTTAAGTGTTGCAACAAGAGCGGTCTGGGGTAATTCAATCGGACCTTCTTTATTATTGCGCCTGCCCATTCCTTTTTGGACAGTTGCTTCCGTCTTAAGCCCCAATTTAGCAGCTTCAAAGAAATAAACATCCAGATCCACATCATCTTCACCCTCGATGGTTGCGCCCTGAGAGTGAATATTTATTTTTTTTGCCATCAGCCAAAGACGCCAAGTTGCATCATCTTCAGCATTGTGGTCATCTCGAATAAAAAAACCAGTAGGGCCAAGAGGATCAGAATCTTTAATGAAGGCAATTTGACGTTGCCAAGAACCTTTCCTACCAGAAACATAATCAAATCCTTTACTTGGAGAAAATGTGTCGATCTCCATATTTGAATCAGAATTAACAGCGCTTGATGTCAGCATGCTGTGCCACTGTGCAGCATGACGACCGATGTAGCCAAAATCATCTGCAAGAAGTCGCCCCTTACCCCAGATGACGATGCTACCCGAATCTACATCATAGTGGTCATGTTGTGAACCAGCGATGAGGTGAAGGTAGGTTTCACGTTCCGAACCAATGTTATTTCGAAGAACCACGCCAGTATTGCGAAACCAAGCGCTGCCATATTGGGGAGCTTTCGGAACAACATTATGAGCTTTAAGCATACCTTTATAGCCTGAAAAAGTTCCAAACGGGCCAAAGAGTCCAATTGGTGGTGAACCATGCTCATCACACATCCACTGCATCTGTGAAGCAAAAGCAGGGTCGCGATCTTTCCAAAGACCGGCAATGATACCAAACATACCTGTCCCCTCGCCCATATAGGTATTACCTATCGGTGGATAATGACGAAAACCGCCTGTACGGTGATCCCGTGGCGTGGATATTTTTGCAAGCCATTCACTTACTTTTTTAATGCGATCCTCATGAAGATAATTTCCAAAGCCGGCATTCCTTGCCATGAGGAAAGCCCCTATCATGTGATCAAAAGCAACCATGGCGTAATGGGGAGCCTCGAGCCAGCCTCCATCCTCATCTGACCATGAGAAAAGCTGCCTACGTAATTCGGCAAGTCCACGCTCGGCCCAAGCTTTAGCATGCGGATGCGAGGGAACCAGTGAAGCAAGAGCTGTTTGGTACAAAGCTACAGTTGTTGTCATGTTGGGATTTGCTGCAAAACCCCTCGAGGGTGACCAATAGTCATCACGATTAACCGCATAACCTAGAAAGGCTATTTTAGCCAATATTTGCTTGCGCTGATCAACCGTAACTCCGGAAGCGCCGAGCATGGCATCAGTCAAATTGATTGTGGGAAGTAAAAAGACGCTTTGCATATGTGGAGCAACGCCAAGTGTAACACGATTGTTTTGTTCAAGAAAATCATCAACAACGAGTTGCAGCCATTCCAAATTCTTAAGAAGAATCGCCTTTTCAAGCTGTGGATTTTGAGAGGCAAAATAGGCATTCAAGGGCGCGTCAATGTTGTATTTGTCTATAGGCTGATCACCGACCCAGCGTTTTACCTCCGAGGGATCATTTTTCAACTGGGCCCGCAACTTTGGCAGGTCCGACTTCCCAATGAACAGACGAGGGTAATTATCGTGATCACCATTCCAATCGAGCACATAATCCTTCACAAGATCCAAGGGGAAATCGCCATGTTTGATTAGATAACGTTGAGGCAAAGGGGCAACACGCAGGTTTTTTCCAGTTAGTGGGGCAACAGATTCTTCATATGCTGGAGTTCCTAGCATCCAGGTGCGGGAACCGCCACCTAGTGCCATCTCGGCAACCAATCCGTCCTTATCATTCATGATTGGCACCATGGCTGCAGGTTGTTCTGCCTTGCCTTTCCATTCCGGGTCATTCCATTGCCTCGGGGTTATCGCCCCCATCATCAGCAAATCTTTGAAATTGTGGATTGCAAACCAATTGCCCTGACGCTCACTCACCCACCAATGAAGCCAAGGTTCAAGCGCAAAAGCTTTTCCGGGGGCAATCTTCCAGGAATCAAACTGACCAAGATTTCCCATTCCCTTGCGATACAAGAGATTAGTGGGTAAAAACGAAGGGCCACTTAAAGGCAACTTTATCAAGCCTCCTGCAGGAGAGTCAAAAGACTCCTTGACCACAATGACCGGTTCCGAATGAAAGATCCGAAAATTAACAGACCATTTGCCTTGATCTGCGAAAGTAACCTGACAAGCAGCCTCGGCAAACACCGGACCACGAGCGATCACATCAACCGAGTATTTGACAACTTCAGCGCCGCCTAACCGCGTTGATCCCGTGGTAAAAGCATTGGATCTCAGCCGAATTCCAGCGATTGGGGCTTCGTTGCCCTCCAACTTCTTTCGAATGGCAATCCCGATATGTTCATTGCCAAGCTGCAAACGATCTGGAGTTTCTTCCACCTTGATAGCATTGGATGGTGCTTTTTTATTTTTATCAAGTTGATAAAACTGAGAAGCTCCCGCAGGCAAGGTAACCTGGAAGGCCAATCTTGGCTGATTATCAGTTTCCAAAAGTTGGCTAGGCAATACGATGTTGTTTGGGCCAACGACTTGTGCACCTTGCTTTACTGCAGAAAGTTGTCCAGCATTTAAAGGAAAGGTTACAAGTTCGTGCGTCCAATTTTTCCCCAGATGTTCACGAAGCACAAAGTCTTGGGCCTTCAAGGACCTTTGATAGAACATTACAAAAACTATGAGAAAAAGATATGGCCTAATGAGCTTAGATCGAATTTGGGTCATTGCACTTCCTTTTGGAATATTATCATGCAGGCAAAAAGTCTGTCATAACAAACAACATAATCAAAATAAAATTTAGGCAGTCAATGCACCTAGCATCAACCAAAATATTAAATGAAGCGTAGGGTTGCAATCGTTTAATTTCCCACTTTTACATCATGACTTTTATTTAAAACAAGATGCCTGACGTGCGTCAAAAAAAGCAATGACAATAAAAAAAGAGAGATCTGAATAATCAGACCCCTCTATTTAGTGGAGGCGCGGGGAATTGAACCCCGGTCCCGAAGCCCTTCCATGCCGGCGTCTACGTGCGTAGCAAACTGATTTGGCAGTCTTACTCTGCCGCG
>RFZJ01000165.1 GCA_009920765.1 Planctomycetota bacterium
TGGATGAGACACCAAACCACTGCCTATGATTCGATGAACATTGCGAAAATAAGAGGAAAAAGAAGGGAAGTAAGGCGAATGCTGGCACAGCGTTCTAAAAATTTGCTTGCAAGATATCGTGGGGGGGAATCCAGTGGAGAAACTTGCGAACTAAAAGAAGCACTGGAAAATAAACATTAAATTAGCAGTAAAACACGAGAGATTGCTGCATAGGATATTTATTTAACAATCATTTCTTTTGATTTTTCAGACCTATCCATTAGATTAAATGATGGATTCTTTAGTCAATGAACGTGGATAAATCATGAAAAAATCAGCCAAAGATACAGCACCAAAGAAAACAAAAAACTCTGTAGCGACCAAAATTTCTCCGAACAAGGATATTAAGAAAGCCAAGTCAAAAATCATCTCACTTGGGAAGCAATTTCATCGCAGGGGGTGGTCACTTGCTACCAGCAGCAATTACAGTGCCCTGATTAGCAGAAAACCTTTCCAACTGCTTATAACTGCAAGTGGGAAACACAAAGAAAATCTAGGCATGAATGATTTTCTGGTGGTAAATGAAAAAGGCAGCCCGTTAGAAAAAACGGATGAGAAACCATCTGCAGAAACAGCCCTGCACCTTATGTTAACGGGGAAAGAAAACATAAATTCGGTACTGCATGTCCACTCAGTTTGGGGAACCTTGCTATCTGAAAAATACGGTGCAACCGGCGGTTTCTGGGTGGAGGGGTACGAAATGCTCAAGGGGCTTTCAGGAATCAAAAGCCATGAAACTCGCATCTGGATTGATATTTACCCTAATAGCCAAGATATAACCTCCTTGGCCAAAAAAGTGAATGAGCGCACCTTTTCCGATAAAGAATTTGTGCCTTTTGGGTTTCTAATTCGAAAACATGGCTTGTATGCTTGGGGTTCAAACATCGAAGAAGCACAAAGGCATGTTGAAACATTAGAATTTCTTTTCGAAGTAACAGGCCGAAGCTTACTAGTTCAAGACTAACCATAATTATTAAGGGGAAGAAAATGGCAGTAGTACTTATACCCGATGAAAACCGCTCTTTGAAAACTGAAAAAGAAATTCAAGCATTCATCAATCCTCATGGAATCTTTTATGAAAAATGGCCACTTGGAGAGAGAGTTAACCCTGAGGCGGATGCTGATGAAATACTAAAAGCATATGAACCCGAAATCGAGGTACTTAAGAAAAAGGGTGGTTATGTGACGGCAGATGTAATGAATGTTTCACCTGCAACCCCAAACCTCGATGAAATGATGGCTAAATACAAGATGGAGCACACCCATTCTGAAGATGAAGTTCGATTCATCTTAAAAGGTAAGGGACTTTTCCACATACACCCCACGAATGGCCCCATTTTTGCCATCCAAGTTGAAGCTGGTGACCTTATTAATGTTCCTCGCGGTACAAAACACTGGTTTGGACTATGCGAAGATAAAACCATTCGGGCAATAAGACTGTTCCAGGATAAATCAGGCTGGACTCCACATTACATCGATAACGGAATCCACGGGAATTATGCCCCTTTATGTTGGGGCCCAGCTTATTTAAAAGGCGAAGGAAACATGGAAACCAAGTTATCCGTATGATTAGCGCGAAGTACAAAGTGGTTCTTCTCGATATCGAAGGAACCACTTCTGCGATTGATTTTGTGCATACGACAATGTTTGATTATGCACGCAACAATCTCGAAAGTTTTCTTTCCTCTAGTTTTGAAACCAAAGAAACCAGCGAAACTCTTGAAGTTTTCGCGAAAAATGAAAACCACCCTTCCCTTTCTGCTTTTTTAGATGGCGCCATTTCCAAAGCCGAAAAAATTACCCGACTTGTTAATCTAGCTACCCAGCGCATGAAAGAAGACAGCAAAGCAACGGGCCTAAAAGCACTGCAGGGCTTGGTTTGGCGCAAAGGGTTCAACAGTGGAGAATTAAAAGGACACATATACCACGATGTCCCTGATGCCTTCAATCGATGGAAAAGTGCTGGAACAACCATTGCAATTTATTCTTCAGGCAGCATTCTTGCACAGAAAATATACTTCGCTAACACCACCTATGGAAACCTTGGGGCCCAGATCACGCATCATTTCGATACAACTTCCGGGCCGAAAAGAACTTCTTCAAGTTACGAAAACATCGCCAACAACCTTAATGCAAAGGCTTCAGATATATTATTCCTCTCCGATGTAACCGAGGAACTTGATGCAGCAAAAACAGCAGGTATGGGAACTGGATTATTAATTAGACCGGGCAATAAACCTGCAGGGAACAACGATCATATTGCATACCACGATTTCAACAATATTTAAAAATCATTCTACCGTTATATTTTTGGCAAGATTTCTTGACTTATCAACATCGGCCACGAAGTAAAGCCATGTAGTAGGCAAATAATTGAATTGGAATTGCTGCCAACAGTTTGAAGATATTCTGTAGCATTTAGCACAACGACAACTTCATTAGCTTTTCTCAAAAGTTACGAAATCCTTCCAAGTGCCACCGCAATTACAGTACCGCCTCCGGATTTCACCTCTCCTAGATTCCTTTTGAACTTGTTTCATATCAAGAATTAATCAGAAATCAGTTATAAAAAGGCATATTTGTTGATCATCAAGAAAAATGGCCCGTTTGCAGTGCCATGAATTGCCTAAAGGGTGTGAGAAATCATGTCGTACCAAGAATGGGAAAGCCTCGGAAAGATCCCAGTAGGTTTTAAATTTCCCTGCTTTTATCGCAGTATAATCCGCCCCTGATGGACCATTTCGAATTCTTAACTATCGTAAACCCGATATTCAAGCTTTTGCAATTATGGAACCAAAACTAAACCTGCCTGCTTCAAACCAGTATGTCCAACGATTCCATACATAATTTTCCAATTCCTTGAGAATTCAAGCAATGAAGATTAACAGGAGATAAAAAAAACAAACCATTGGAAGTAAAGCAAAAAGAAAAGAGACAAACTGAAAAGTTCAAACCCCAAAATAGCTTATAGGTTATTTGGTGCGGATCCCCAAGCCCCTGCGAATTTCTAACTCCAACTCAGCCAATTGTCTTTGATCCACACCTTCATCTTTTTGATTTTTCCACACAATATTTCCCTCCTCATCCAAAAGTACCAACGAAGGAAAACTGGTGACATCAAACTGGGTGCGCACAGGACATGGCTCGGGGCCACTTCCACCAAATAGCGTCGTATAATTCATATGGTATCTTGCCCTTATCGGTCGAACCTTGGCAACCTTTTCTTCAGGCGTTCCTTTTTCATAAGCAACCCCCACAACCTCCAAACCAAAGTTTTTATACCTTCTTTGCAGTTCAACAAGATGTGGAATCGATTGTAAACATGGCCCGCAAGAACTAAACCAGAAATCGAGCAGAACCATTCTGCCAATCTTATTTTTCTTGTATTCCCACACCTGACCATTCATATCGTAAAGGCTGAAGTTATCGAGTTTCTGGCCAACCAAAACACAAGACGGAACAGGCGTGGGCAATCCCGAATAATTGCCGATACCAGAAAACCCAGGCTGGTTTTGTGCAACTGCAGAATTAATTGAAATCACATTACCTATTTGAGGCAACGAGGGGGGGGCAGGCAGGGAATACCCACCTTGGTCATTGCCTCGCGGCGGAATGGAAAGAATAGCACCAGGAATCGAATTGCTAGCAAGGTTATCACGGGCGATTTTATCTGCATTAGGTAACGAAGTTGTGCTTGCAGGGGCATTCCCATCTTGGGCAGACTCAGCACCCTTGGGCTTTTCCAATGCCGCAGGAGCATTGGGCTCAGGACTCGTTGTTTTATCCGTAGGATTCGGTGTGGAAGGAAATGCGGCAACATCTTCCTTTACAAAAATCGAAACTCTTGGATTAGGAGGAGTTGCAAGTATGGTGCCGCTATAAAACTTTTCCCCATCCTTAACCCGGGCCACAAGCTGGTAATTCCTGCCTGGTTGAAGATTGTTGATGGTAAAATAACCTTGTGAATCAGCAGTAACATCAAATTTTCCATCCGGGGTGTTTTTTTGCAAATCTACAACTTGAATAATAACACCTGCAGGCCTGCGGTTATTCCGATCCATAACCTGGCCTGCAAGAACGCCACTTGGCTTACCGGTAGGATTAGAGGAAACAGCAGAAGAATTTGTGGGTGAATCTTTTTTAGTGTCAGGCTTTTTCTGAAACATACCAAATGGTGACGAAGGTTGTGTTGGATCTTTTGAATCAGCTTTATTCCCGGAGGAACTACAACCGGAAAGTAAAAGAGCCATACCTAACATTGTAAATATATTTCGAAACACAGCCGAGCACCTCATCCCCACGATGCGCCAAAAGTCAGGCGACCTGTATCCTTACCAGCGTGCGGGAAACTATCCAACCTATAGAAATTAGAACCCCCAAAAGCCTTCCCATTAAAAATGAAAAGACGATCCCCACCTATATCCAATGGACTCTTACCCCGGAATTGAAAGTGGTCAAGCCGTTTCTTAAATCAATTTTTACAAAACATGGCTAAAGAAGCCGATGGTGCCATTAAAAACAAAAAGACAGGAGCATTTTGCAACTCCCGCCTATTCGCTACATTCTGAATTAATTAACCAAATGTCATCAATGATGGCCAGTAACCCTTCGACCCTGGGCACTATGCGGAAAAAGTGCCCTTTGATTCAAATTACCCTTGCCGTCAAATTGAAGCTCAAACGAATCACCACTAATTGCAAGATCCTTATTTTTCCTAACCTCTTCCAGCAAGGGTGCAGAAACATACATTTCAGCAAGTTCCAAGGTATTTGGAACAATAACCATGCGAATGGCTTTTAAATCAGGCTGCCAGCATGTTTCCAACCCAGTACGAATACATTCCTTATCATTAGGAAAAGCAATTGGCAATTTGGAACGCCAAAGAAAACAAGCTGTAAGATTGTTCATACGAAAAGGTACCGGATCAATCGAAGCAAGTAATCTATCCGTGGTAAGATCAGCAATACCAACACCCGTCCCATTACCATGGCTTTCAGGCGAAAGATCCAGTGCACACATTCGAATGATTTTAGGGGATTCAAAATCGTTTTGGCCTTCGATAAGAAGCCTGCCCACCACATTTGGATCGATTCCTGCGCCACTGTAATTTTTACCTATTTCTCCCACAACCAACAAATCAATGTCATGGAATGGTAACTTACCAAGCAGTTGGCGGGCTTCATCCAATAATTTGGGTTCAATTTCCATCAGATTTTGAGTTGCTACAAACTGAAGCTTAGCGGTGTGCTCATGGGCATTTTCCAGTACAGCCAGCCCACCAAGAAAATTCGTCTTCTCAAGGATAACTTTTGCCGTTTCCGGTAACATATCGCGCAATCCCTTGAAACCCCACCGATGATGCTGGGATGCACCTTCTCGTTTTCCAAGACCAATCACAATCATCTTGGCAATGCCGCTTTCAAAGCGACCGCGGAAATCGGTGTGGGGCTTTATTCGCGAAATAGTTACTACCGCATCTGCCTCCAATGCGTTTTTATCCCAATAAACCGGCTCATTCCAAGAATTCTTTCCAATCACAACTGAATCCATGTCAGTTTTCACGGAAACTCCAAGATTCTCTTCGGAAATACCGTACTCTCCCAATAATTCCCTCTGCCCCTTGGAATTAGCCCCACCATGACTACCCATCGCCGATACAATAAAAGGTTTTGCCCCTATCCCCTTGAAATATTCAATTGTTGCTTTAACAATCGCTTGAAGGTTTGCAATCCCCCTGCTCCCAACACCAACAGCAACATTGGCGCCTGGTTTAATTTTCTGTTCCAAACCAGAATTTTTCCATTGCAAGAGTGTTTCCCTCGCCACATCTTTAACTTCTGGCTGCTTTGCAATTTGTTTCACAAGTGTCATTGCTGGAATTTGCACAAATCATCCTCCAATAATTATTTTGTCTGCTTTTTTTATATCAAGGTGGGAGGCATGTTGCGACCAAAAAATACAACATACCGCTTTCTAAAAAATGTAGAACTTCCAATTCATTTAATTGAAGGTCGTCAACTTGCTTCCCTTTTTCATAAACCGTAAAAAAA
>RFZJ01000166.1 GCA_009920765.1 Planctomycetota bacterium
ATCTCAATATCAATGGGAGAGGAAGCACCTTGATTAAGCGCGGTGGAAATCATCCCACCCGTATCGAAATCAACCCGCAGATCACTAAACTCAGGGGTGTTATTAAACAAATGTCTTAACTTCGCAGCATATTCCTGGGCACTTTTCGATCTCTTTTGATTCAATTGAACTCGGATCACCGCATCTTGCTGGCCGGAATTCGTGGTATATGCAGCAGACCAATCAGGGTTTAAGCCTAACTCGGAAACAATCATTTCGCGTTCAGAGGCGGGGATATTTTCTTTGAGAAACTGCTCAACCTGCTTCACACGATTTTCGCTGGCATCAAGTCGCAGGTTCGAAGGCGACCTAAGGTGCAGGGTAATCTGCCCAGCATCTACCTGAGGGAAAAACTCCCGTCCAATTCCCCTCAACAGCCCCAGCGAAAATACAAAAAGTAGCACCACGGCAAAAATCACCGTAACCCGATGCTCTAAGCTCCAATCAAGCAGGCTTAAATACCTTTGCGTTAAACGATCTAATACTTTTTGAAAGCGATCCAGAGCCTGCGATAGTCTTCCCGATTTCTTGGCTAACTGTGCTGTACTTTGATGGAGATGCTCATCAGGTAAGAAATTTGCGCACATCATAGGCACGAAAGTTCGCGATAATAAAAACGATGTTAACATTGCAAAACCTACAGCCAGGGTTAGCGGGCGAAATAAAAATCCTCCGATCCCAGGCATCAGGGCCAGTGGCGCCAACACCAAAACCGTGGTGAAAGTTGCAACCAATACAGGCACCATCACTTCAGAACAACCATCGAGGGCTGCCTTTACCCGCGACTTGCCCATGTGATAATTCCGGTGATTATTTTCAAGTTCAACAATTGCATCATCTACCAAAGGCCCAATTGCCAAGGCCAGGCCTGCCAGGGTCATCGCATTGATGGTATTGCCTGTGATATGCAAGCCAATCACTGCTCCCATGAGTGCGAGTGGAATTGAAAAAGATGCAATAAGAGTCATCCTCCAATTCCCTAAAAACAAAAGAATCATGATGGAAACCAACAAAGCACCAATTACCGCCTCTTCAACCAACGAACTAAGAGCAGAACGCACCACCACGGTTTGATCCATCACCAGATCTAACTTCGTACCTTTGGGCAATCGTTCTTCCATTGCTGGAATAATATCACGCACACCATCAACCACTTTCAAACTACTCGCACCCCGCTGGCGATAGATAGGTACAAAAACCTCATTGCGATCATCAATGCGCACTCTCGAGGTTTGAATGGCGGAAGAATCTTCCGCACGGCCGATATCTCGTAAAAGAACATTTGAAACTCCGCCAAAGGTGAGAGGCATATCGTTGAAGTCTTGAACTTTTTCAGCCATTGCATTGCTATCAAGCAACAACTGGTCTGATCCAAAATAAGCGGTTCCCGGAGTAACCATGAGATTGCCTTTACGCAAAGCTGCAACCACATCGAGGGGAGCCATATTGCGGGCTTCCATTTTTGCAGGATCAAGATAAACCATCACGCTTCGATCGCGACCACCAACGACCACAGGTGAAATACAACCCGGCACAGCACCCAGCATATTTCGAACTTGTATTCGTGCGACATCCTTCTGCCTGGCATCATCCAAAAACGGATTACTAACCGTTAGAATGCCAACAGGCAATGTGCCCGTGGCATCAAAAGGCAGAGCAACTGGCGGAAGCGTGTTCGGAGGCAGATTAGGCAAAGCGCCCAAGGCAAGCGAGTTCGTCAAAGTTAAAGCTTCATTAGGGTCAATATCATCCCTAAAGTATACTTTTACCACACTTACACCGGGCACAGATCTTGATTCCACTAATCTGGCACCAGGAGCTTGATTCACCCAACGCTCGATTCGATTGGTGATGGTTTTTTCTATCGAAGAAGCAGGCATACCGGGGTAATAAGTAAGCACCTGTACTGCAGGCGCCTTGAATACAGGCAGAATATCAATGGGAACACTTAAAATTGAAAGCGAACCCAAAATGATCAGCATCAAGACAAACGCTGCAACCATGTATGGATTACGAAGAGATGCCTTGATGAGCCACATTATCGTTATGCCTTTCAGCTAAAAACGGACGACAAGCATTCGAACAACGGCATTGTCGGTTTTACTCTGGCTTCAGGACTGAAAAATCTTTTGCTGATTTAAAACCTTTTGTAGAATCGCCTATCAAATTGTCTACTTGCAAGTCCAACTTCCGCAGACCCGAAACTGTGCTGAAATCAAGTTCTTTAAAATTAACCCAGATGATATCAGGAGAAAGGGTGGACTCGTAATAAAAATTGCCGTTGGTAAGATCAATGACCGTGCGCCAGCGGGTGGGACTTGTATGCGGTTGGCCAGAAGCCATTGCCTTGAGATCGATTTCTGCAAAAGGCTGGGAAACATTCCGCATCACGCTAAAAACATAAGCGACCGCTTCACGATTATTAGAAGCTTTGGGTAATCCCTGCAAATAATAGGCAGCCCGAACAAAACGATCTGCTGCAGCATTACTTCCAGGCAGGGGATCGTTCCCGCCAAAGCCTTTATAGTTCGCCAATTTCTCCAGTTGCTTTGAATAAACCGGGTCATTGGTCATAACGATATTCTTCCGGTCATGGTATATCTTTGGTTTGCCAGCTTGATATTCGATGATTACAGAATCACCGGTCGAATCTTCAAACGCCAGATGTGTAGTTGCCTTCATTCCATCAAATTTAGTGGTAACAATTTGGAATGGATCTTTCTCGAATGCAGCGGCAATCTCAGCAACAGAAGCAAAGTTATCCAGGCAATATTGCAACCAAACACCAAGGCTGATTGCAGGTCGCGACTTATTCCTAGCACCATAGTCCGAGGCACCAAGCCACAACATATGCCCAGCTAGGCCCTTTTCATTAACACCATCCACGACCCCCGCACCTTCGCGCACCAATGCCAACTGCCCATACTTGGACTTCCACTTGACAGAGTTTGGGCCTACCAACCCATCCCGCTCAATTCCACGGGGGATGACAAAGAAATCAACCGGCATGTTATTGATCCAATCCATGTTTCTACCAACGGTCACGGGTTGGCCATTGATATTCCACAAGGCGCGTGAGCAGGCAAAAACAGATGTTGCAACCATCGTAACGCCTAAAAGCACAGCCATGAATTTTTGGATCAACAGTCGCATTTAACAATTCTCCAGAAACTAGAAACCTATCGATTCCCTTAACACTATACACAAATTGTAGGATATCTGGTAACCTTCTATCATTCATCAAATAAAAAAGGCCCCTTGATAACAAGGAGCCTTTTCATTGAGCCTTTTCGTTTTATCTATGAATCAATTACAAGCCTTCAACTTCGTAGCCCTTGCGGTAGGTCTTACGCACAAATTGGTTCGCATCCTTGAAGTTGGTGATCTCCATCTTTTCTGCGTTCCAAGTCAATTCCTGCTTGGGAAAGCGGGTAGACATGGTACCCAAAAGAACGGATTCAGTCATTGGGCCGGAATAACTGAATGGAGCTGAAGTGGCACCATTGCCCCTGCAAGCTTCCACCCATTGCAGATAATGGTTATCGCCTGGGATTTTAACAATTGGAATATCCTTGCCTTTTTCCGTAGGGAAAAGAACAGGGGCACCAATATAGGGAGAATACAAAACACCAGTGGTGCCAATGTATATGGAACCCTGATCGGTAATCTTGCGATCACCAAGCAAGGCTTGAATTTCCTTGCCAGGCCTGAGGCTGCCATCAAACCAATTAAGTGTAACCGTATCGGTGGTAAACTTGGTTCCTGGGAAAGTATATCGAACCTGATTATCAAGACCCCAACTATCAGGGCCGGTGCTGCCTTGAAGGCAGATAACTGAATTAGGGTAGGTAAAAGCAACGGAACTAAAAACAGGATCAAGGATATGGCAGCCCATATCTCCAAAAGTGCCTGTACCGAAGTCGAGTCGTTTACGCCAGTTACCGGGGTGATAATAGTTTGTGATATAAGGTCGTTCAGCAGCAACGCCTAGCCAGCCATTCCAATCCAGAGTGGCAGGAACAGCATCTGTTTTTTCAGGTCGGGGGCCTTTATCTCCCCATTGCTTGCCACTCCAGCTATAGATTTCCTTAACCTTGCCTACAACGCCGGTTTGGATGGCATTCACCACGGTCTTGTGAACTTCGTGCGAATGAATCTGAATACCCATCTGGGTGACAAGTTTTTTCTCAGCAGCCACTTTGGTTAGCTGTCTCGATTCATAAATGGATTGAGTCAGGGGCTTTTGGGTGTAAACATTCAAACCCTGCTGCATGGCCCGCATGGTGATTGGGGCATGCATATGATCGGGTGTGGAGATGTTTGCAGAGTTCAAACCTTTTTCCTTGTCGAGCAACTCTCGCCAATCGGTATAAACTTTCACATCGGGAAATGATTTCTTCAATTCTTCGAGTCTGCTTTTATCCACATCTGCAACAGCAACCAGCTTCAGGTTTTTGCTTGCAGTAAGCGAGTTGATATCTGCACGAGCCATGCCACCCGCACCAAAACTGGCATGCATCAGGGTTTCGCTGGGTGCGGCTTGGGTGAATCGTTTGAAAACCATCGGCGCAGTAAGCGCTATACCCATGGTTTTGACTGCACTACGACGGGTCAATTTAAGTTTGCTGTTCATCTTGGGTTTCCTGAACTGGTGGGAATTATCCTATGTGGCAATGGCCACAACAATACAACTACTCTGATTTAACCTTAAGCATAGGGAAATGCAACAAAAACAATTACTCAAGGATTTTTTGTTTTGGGAGGTATCACTTCTAAACAGACAGCAACCTTGGTGCCATCAGGTGGAATATTCTCAGTAAAGGCCTCGAATTGCACCTCTGCGTTCTGCTTGCTACTTTCAATTGGAAGATCAAGCAAGGCCGATTCAAAATTGCTGACACAGATAACATCGCCTTCGTTTGCAAGGTAGATGGGGGGTTTATTTTTATCAAGTGGATCGGGAACAAATCTGCTTCCAGCAAAAACCCAATCATGGGCCAACGCCTTGCCTGATTTGGTATCACGCACCCAATCCTGTGCGGGCACGGTTAGTTTCTTACCTTCCTTTTCAAACATCAAGGTAATGCGAATTACAGAGCCCGTTGCAGCTTTGTATTCCGGGCGAAAGGTAACTGGCATGCCTGGTTCGCCCTTTGCAAGTATCAGTGCTTTATGAAGATCACGTGCATCAATATCTGCAAAAAGAACAGATTCATGCTCCTTGGTTCCTTTCCTGCAAAGAAACTGCTCCAAAGGGCCCATGGTTCTGCAAACTTCTGCACTGACCCATACTTTTCTAGTTTCGCCATCAACTTCAAAAAGTATATTGGGCCCCACTGGAACCTTCTTGGCTTCCACCTTTTTAGCATCATTGGGAAGCGGTTTGGCTGCAGGTTTTTCTATTTCCTTAGCGCAACCCAAATGCAGGGCCAAAGTAAATATCAACAATAAGCCGGTTAATCTACTAGTCATCGCAAATCCCCCAGAGACTTGGCATGATTGCCAAATGTATCTGATTATTATAACCACAAGGATGTATGAATATAAATGATCAAAACATAGATCGATGATAATAGAAGAAATGGAAATAAAAAACCGGCTCCAGGAACATTCCTGAAGCCGGTTTTATTTTGACTCGCTCAGCTATTACTTGGCAGGTTTTGCCTCGACTTTTGCTGGAGCGCAGCTATCTTCGCAAGGATTCTTGCAGCAAAGGCGGTTGCGGAAAATCTTATCAAGGAGCTTTTCCTT
>RFZJ01000167.1 GCA_009920765.1 Planctomycetota bacterium
ATTGTTACTGGTTTTCAACCAAAATCAGTAATAGAAAATAATTTGGCTTTACCAATAGCGACTGGGGGTATGTTGCCCAGAGGCGCCAATGCAATTGTGATGATAGAACATACAGATTTTAAAAATAACAGATTGTTGATAAGCAAAGCTATTGCTCCGGGATCAAATATCAGTTTTTCGGGAACTGATATTAGCAAGGGTGAAGTTGTTTTGCGAAAAGGTGATATTTTATCATCTCGAGAAACTGCTGTGCTTGCTGCGCTTGGAATTAATTTAGTTCCAGTTGTAAGAAAGCCAATGGTTGCAATTTTTTCAACCGGTGACGAAATTATTGAACCAGGAAAACCTTTACCACCTGGTTGCGTCTATGACAGTAATAGCATCGTAATTGCTGATGCTGTACGAGAATTGGGCTGCGAAGTTACTTATTTGGGCATTGTAAAAGATAACTTGAAGGATTTAAAAAACACGCTGAATATGTGTCTCCAATACGATGCAGTACTTCTTTCAGGTGGAACTTCAAAAGGTGGGGGGGATCTTTCATATAAAGCTGTAGCTGAATTAGGTAAACCTGGAATTGTAGCACATGGCATAGCGCTTAAACCTGGTAAACCTTTATGTCTTGCTGTAGTAAATTATCAAGAGAGAAAAATACCGGTCGTAGTGTTGCCGGGTTTCCCTACATCGGCAATATTTACTTTTCAAGAATTCGTGGCACCTGTTTTAAAATGTATGGCTGGAAACCTCGTTAAAAACAAAAAGACAATCAAAGCAACCCTTCCTTTTAGAGTCAATTCCGAACGAGGAAGAACAGAGTTTCTTCTAGTTGGATTGGTACAAAATAATTTTAAAAGCAAAGATCATAAAAATAATAGTACCCATTATTCTGCCTACCCTATGGGTAAAGGATCAGGCTCTGTAACTGCTTTTGCAAAAGCAGACGGATTTATCGTTATACCAAGACAAAACGAATATCTCGAAGCAGATGAAATTGTCGATGTCCAGTTGATTGGTAAAGAAATCGAGCCTGCTGATTTGGTGATTATCGGAAGTCATTGCATTGGCTTAGATTTTTTGATTGGGAAACTTAGGGGCATCGGAGTTACCGCAAAATTTCTTTCCGTGGGTAGTACCGGTGGTCTGGAAGCTGTAAAAAGAAATGAGTGCGATATTGCAGGTATTCATCTTTTAGATGAAAAAACAAATACTTACAACAAACCGTTTCTTAATGATAAGATTGAATTGATTAAAGGTTACGGGAGAATGCAAGGACTGATATTTAGGGCAGATGACCAAAGATTTTTAAATAAAGATTTACCCACAGCAATTTATTATGCATCTCACCAAAATGACCTAATTATGGTAAATCGAAACCGTGGAAGTGGTACCAGAATTCTAATTGACCGCTTACTTAAGGATGTTCGCCCAAGTGGTTATCTTGCAGAAGTAAAATCACATACCGCTGTGGCGGCTTCCATAATTCAAAAGCGATCAGACTGGGGAATTGCGATACAATCTGTAATTAAAAATACCGATCTAGGTTTTAAACCTATTATTGAAGAACAATACGATTTCGTAATTCCTAAAAATAGAATTAAACGGCCTGAAATTCAAGCATTTCTTAATTTATTGCAAAACGAATCCGTTGTTAAAGAATTAAAACATTTGGGGCTAAGAGTTCATATTTAATCATCATTTAATGCCCTTTAAACAAATCCTAATCCAATTCTTGCTTGTTTTTTAAATAAAAGTCTTCCAGAAATGCCGATAAAAGCTTAATCTTTAAATATAAATACATTCCTTTTAAAGGATTCAACCTTGAACACTCAGAAGAACAAACATTTGCATTCTACGGGCATCTTAAGAAGAGAATTACTTCAAGTTGGGTTTTCCGGGTTAGTTGGTTTGGGAATGGGTAATCCGGGATTTACTTCTTCATCAAACACTAAAAAGCCCAAGTCTGTCATTCTTGTTTTTTTAACTGGTGCTTCAAGCCATATTGATATGTTTGATATGAAGCCAGAAGCTCCAATGGAAATTCGAGGAGAATTTAAACCTATCCCTACCAATGTTCCAGGTGTTCAGATTTCTGAACACCTCCCCAAGCTGGCAATGCGAGCCAATAAGTACGCTTTGGTTAGAAGTATGGCTCACAAAGAAAATAACCACCTTGTTGCAACCCATCACACGATTACAGGGCATCAACAACCGGGCGGTTTTTTTGACAAAGTAGCTTCAAGGGATGACTGGCCCTCTTTTAGTTCCGCTTTAGATTATCTAAGGCCTCGCTCCGATGGTATACCTAGTGGAGTAAACCTTCCTACTTTTCTTCTAGAAGGCCCGTTAACTTGGCCAGGCCAACATGCTGGATTTCTTGGACCCAAGCACGATCCATGGCAAATCAATCAAGACCCCGCAAAATCTGATTTTAAAGTTGATAACGTTTCGTTATTTCCGGGAATTGCTATAGATCGCGTTAATGAACGAAATCTATTATTAAAGCAAGTAAACGATCAACAAAAAAATTTTGATTCGATTGCGTCCACCAAAAGACTTGCACATCAGCAAGACCTTGCCCTATCAGTTTTGGCTTCTGGAAAAATTGCCAAGGCTTTTGATTTAAATCTCGAACCGTTGGCCAGTAGGGCCCGCTATGGAAATCACACATTTGGTCAATCTTTGCTTTTAGCACGAAGACTTTCCCAAGCTGGCGTACCTGTAGTTCAGGCAAATATGGGAAAGGTTCAAAATTGGGACACGCATGGTAATAATTTTCCTCGTTTGAAAAATGAACTTCTACCGCCTCTAGACCGGGCCTTATCATGCTTACTTGATGATTTAGAATCTACAGGGCAACTTAATGAAACTTTAGTCGTTGTTACTGGAGAATTTGGCCGAACACCTAAAATAAGTGGTAATGGCCGGGACCATTGGGCTGCCTGTTATACTACATTGTTTGCCGGCGCTGGGGTCAAAGGCGGTAATGTGATAGGTAAATCTGATAAAATTGGTGCTTATCCCGTTACCGTTCCTTTTACACCCGATGATCTTGGCGCTACAGTTTACAACGTACTTGGAATTGAGCCCGATTGTGAAATTGTTGATAAACAGAAGCGGCCTTCCCAACTAAATCGTGGCAAAGTAATGGACTGCCTTTTTGCTTAGTGTATGCAACCCATCAAATAACAATTAAATTAGTCATAGGGCTTAATTGATGAATATTAAAGTCAAAATCCTTCTATTGTCTCTAATCTTTTTTACGAATATCCAAAAACTATTTGCTCAAGAACCCCTGACTAAAATTGCTTTTGGTTCTTGTGCAAAACAAGATAAGCCCCAGCCTATCTGGGATTCAATAATCGAACGGAATCCACAATTATTTCTTTTTCTTGGAGATAATATTTATGGTGACACGGAAGATATGAATTTACTGAAAAAAAAATGGGATATGCTTGGTTCACAACCTGGATATATCAAACTAAAAAAAACAACGAAAATTCTTGCAACTTGGGATGACCATGATTACGGCGCAAATGATGCAGGGGCGGAATACCCCAAAAAAAAGGAATCCCAACAATTATTTCTTGATTTCTTTGAAGTTCCTAAAGATAGCCCAAGAAGATTACAAGAAGGTGTTTTTCATTCAGAAATTATTGGTAAGCCTGGGCAAAGAGTTCAAATTATTCTTCTTGATACGCGTTATTTTCGCAGCCCCCTTAAAACCGGTTACAAGGTTGGTGAACCGGGTGAGGGTTTTCGTGGAAAATATGCCTCAAATCCTGACCCAAACTCTACTATGCTTGGAACCTACCAATGGACATGGCTCGAAAAGGTTTTATCACAGCCGGCAGAAATTAGATTACTATGCTCCAGCGTACAAGCAATTCCTGATGAACATGGGTCTGAAATGTGGGGAAATTTTCCACTCGAAAGAGAAAAACTTTTCAAATTAATTGGCAAAACTAGGGCCAAAGGGCTAGTAATTTTAAGTGGAGACAGGCATTTAGCTGAAGTAATGAAACTTCCGGCTAAATCTTATGGAATTAATTACCCAATTTTTGAAATTACTTCAAGCAGTTTAAATGCCCCTAGCGGAAACTTTTCAAAGGCAGGAATCCGATTCTCAAATGAAATCAATTCTTATCGATTAGGATTGACCTATTTTGATACTAATTTTGGGATGATTGAAATTAATTGGTCAACTGATTCAGCATTAATTCGGTTTCAAGTTTGTGATGAAAAAGGTGGTGTAGTTCTTCAACAAAAAGTAAATCTTAAAGATTTAAAATAATTAGCTCTTAATTTGTATAAGCCCATTTACAAATAGCTTTCAATCAAAACAACAAATATACTAACAAATATTAGTCCTTTAGATTATTCTCAATAGTTAATCTGATTTAATGGGTTGGTGTTGGGAAGAAATGGGTGTAAATAATATTTATTCAAATTCAGAAAAAGGATTTATGATGAATTATCTTTCCCGGAAACTTCATGTTTTGTTGTTCTCATTGGTTTCGACTACTCTTTTTTTGTGCAACATAAACTTCGCTTTCACGGGAGATATAAACCATTCTTTCATTGCATTTGGTAATGAAACTTTTGTCGTAAATAACGATGGCAAAATAACTTGGCAAATTCCAAAATCTTCGAGAGATGGCTGGTTGCTACCTAACGGAAACGCTTTACTGGCTGTTTCAAAAGGAAAAGAATATCCCGGCGGTGCTGTCCTAGAAATTACTAAAGAAGGCAAAACTGTTTTTGAATTTAAAGGCACTCAATCCGAAGTAAATACAGTTATGCCATTAGATAATGGCAACATAATGTTTACAGAAGCCGGGCCAAAACCACGATTGGTTGAGGTATCTCGTGAGGGTAAGATATTAGTGGATATGCCTATTCAAGCACAAACCAAGGATCATCATTTACAAACAAGAATGGCTCGCAAACTTTCAAATGGAAATTATCTCGTACCCCAGTTACTTGATAAAGTAGTTAGGGAATATAGTCCGGATGGCAAGATCGTTTGGGAAGTAAAAACTCCTAATTGGCCATTTACTGCCATCCGTCTTCCAGATGGAAATACTTTAATTAATTGCACTTTAGGCAATTTAGTAATTGAAGTTGACCCCAAGGGAAAAATCGTTTGGTCTTTATCAAATGATGATTTACCAGGAAAACCAATCAATGATGCTTGTGGCGGTCATCGTCTACCAAATGGAAATACCGTGATAACATCGCATCATGCAAAAGCAAACGAAATCAAACTTATTGAAGTTAACAGAGAAAAGAAAATTGTTTGGACTTACACAAATACAAAAAATTCAAGTATTCATCATTTTCAAATTTTAGAGACCAATGGTGTTCCTATTACTGAGAAACCTTTGCGATGATCGATATTACTATAAATCAAAATTACTAATCCAGTGTTTTTCCTGCAGCATCAGATTTGCTTTTATAATATTTAAACCTGAGTTCTCACTGCTATAAAAAAGCGATATTTCATAAATTGAAATTAAATG
>RFZJ01000168.1 GCA_009920765.1 Planctomycetota bacterium
CGGCCAAGACTACGCAGTAGCTCTTGCTGGCCCAACCGGTGGTCCACGCGTTTCGGTATTCAGCGTTGGTGCAACCAGCCTGACCGAAACCGACAACTTGTTCGTCATGAACCCCTCGTTCACTGGCGGCTTGTTCGGCACCCCAACCTTGGAAGAAAACGCTCCTGCCTAAGGTGTATGAAATGCGGTCCCCGGGATTTACCCATCCCGGGGATTAGCACTTGCGATAAAACAGACCTTTTGTTGTTAGAAAATCTAAAGCCAGCCTGGTTCAACCCTCTAGGCTGGTTTTTTTTATTGGCATGGGCTGGTTTGAGGGAATAAAAAAAGCCCATGGACTGCGTTCCATGGGTCTGCTGGATAATGAGTGTTTGGGGGGGAAAGAAAGAGACCCACCCAGCGCAGTGGGTGGGCTTAAGAGGGTTAATGATTGATGTGGGGGAATAAAAAAAGCCCATGGACTGCGTTCCATGGGTCTGCTGGATAATGCGTGTGTGTGGGGAAAGAAAGAGACCCACCCAGCGCAGTGGGTGGGCTTGAGAGGGTTATTGAATAATGTGTGTGAGGGGAAATAAAAAAAGCCCATGGACTGCGTTCCATGGGTCTGCTGGATAATGCGTGTGTGAGGGGAATAAAAAAAGCCCATGGACTGCGTTCCATGGGGCTTCTTTTGATTATGCATCAAGATTGACTAGGCGCTTTTCTTGTCCTGGTTGCTATTTGATTCAAAAAGTTTTGCTTCCCCTTTGATCATCTTATCGGTGATGACAAACTTGCCTTTGTTTTCGAGTTCTGGGAGCTCGAATTGCATTTCAAGCATGATTTCTTCGATGATGCTTCGTAAGCCTCGTGCGCCTGTATCGCGATCCTTGGCTTTTTGGGCAATCGCCTGCAATGCGGAGGAATCGAACTCGAGTTCTGCGCCTTCCATTTCGAAAAGCTTTTGGTACTGGCGTACCAAGGCGTTTCGGGGTTCGGTAAGGATGCGAACCAAAGCAGCCTCATCGAGTGGATCAAGGGGCGCAAGGACTGGAAGCCTGCCGATGAATTCGGGAATCATGCCGAATTCGAAGAGATCATCGCTGGTGACCTGGTTGAGCAGGCTGCCGAGGTTGCGTTCTTTATCTTCGGGGTTGCTGCCGAAGCCGATGGTCTTTTTCCCGAGTCTGCGGGAGATGGTATCGCCCAAGCCGACGAAGGTGCCACCGCAGATGAAAAGAATGTTGGTGGTATCGATTTGGATGTACTGTTGTTCGGGGTGTTTTCTGCCACCTTGAGGTGGGACATTGGCAACAGTGCCTTCAAGCATTTTAAGAAGGGCTTGTTGAACGCCTTCGCCAGAAACATCGCGGGTGATGGAGACATTCTGGGAGGTTTTTGCAATTTTGTCGACTTCATCGATATAGATGATGCCACGCTGTGCGGCTTCGATATCGAAATCAGCGGCATGAAGAAGCTTTAAGAGCAGGTTTTCGACATCTTCGCCCACATAGCCAGCTTCGGTGAGGGTGGTGGCATCGCCAATGGCAAAGGGCACATCAAGGACTTTGGCAAGGGTTTTGGCGAGCAGGGTTTTGCCGCTGCCTGTGGGCCCGATCAGAAGGATGTTGCTTTTTTCGAGATCAACATCGCTGGGGCCGGTTTGGCCGCTCATGCTAAGGCGCTTGTAGTGGTTGTGAACAGCGACAGAAAGAACCTTCTTGGCACGGGTTTGCCCGATGACATACTGGTCGAGTTTTTCCTTGAGGGTGCGGGGTGAGGGGATATGGGCGAAGGGCTGCTTGCCAGAGCCCCTGCGTTTTTTTTCCTGAACGATGATGGATTGGCATAGTTCGATGCATTCGCCACAAATGAATACATCTGCGGGCCCTTCGACCAAAGGTCCGACATCGCGGAAGCTTTTCCTGCAGAAAGAGCAGAAAGCGTTGCGATTGCGTCCAGTGTTGGAGGTGGGCTTTTTACCGCCCGAGCCCGAATCTTTCGTCGCCATGAAATCTCCTATCAGGGAATAATCTCAACAAAATAAAGTTATGAACGAAGTCTACCCAAAGCACCAAAGTTTCCGGAAGCCCAAAAAACAGCCCTAAGATAATTAGGGGGTATTGGGGATTCTACAACCGGAAGGCAATTTTCCGCAAGGACAACTGAAGGAAGAAGGCTAAGATTTCGCACCATGGTCATCGTTAGGGGGAAAAACCTTGGGAAAACCGCCATCAGAAGCTTCATTCGGGGAAGAATCTGTGTTGGCAGGTGGAATTCCCTGGGGTTTATCCGAGGCAGCAGCATCTTTATTGGAGATTTTGCGACCTAGCTTCCGTTTAACGATTTCAAATTCCTGGGGGGTTAATTCTCCCGCCTCCAGCATGGTTCGAAACTCACTTAACTGATCTTCGGGGGAACAAACGCCCCGTTTTCGATCGTCTTTGACAGCACGCCCAACCCAGGCCACAATCAAGGCCCCCAAAAGTAAAACCCCCGCAAGAAGCATCCCGGTCAAAGCCAGGCTGAACCTGCCATCCTGCCAGAAGGGGACTTGTGGCGCGGCCAGAAAAACTAGAAAACGCATAAGCGTCTCCTTGGCAAGCGGAGGGAAAGTAGCTTGGGGTTTGCATCACCTTAAACCAAGGGAACTTTTCCAACCTTGCGATCAATTATAGCCACAAGATTTTAAGCATGAAAAAAAATTGAAGTTTTGGTGATGAAAAGTTTTGTCGCCCGAGGCGTTATAGCTGGTAGATTCCGAAGCGTGTTCATTTCCCGGGCGGGTTTTGTTTGCCAAACAACGTCCAACACTGTAAATCTAAAGAGTATTACTGGCTAAATCACAATCAAAGGAGAAGCAGATGGGAATTCAAAAGGCAGAAGCGGGCAAAACAAAAATCGGCTGGATAGGCACGGGCGTGATGGGTCGTTCCATGTGTGGACACCTGATCAAGGCTGGATATTCTGCAACCATCTACACCCGAAGCAAGGATAAGGCAGCAGATCTTATTGCAGCGGGCGCCAAGTGGGTTGATTCGCCCAAGGCCGTGGCGCAGGAAGCCGATGTAATATTTGCAATCGTCGGATTTCCCAAGGATGTGCGCGAAGTGTTTCTGGGCGACAAGGGAATGCTCGCAGGTTCCAAGCCGGGCAATATTCTTGTAGACATGACCACCAGCGAGCCTTCATTGGCTGTTGAAATCTACAATGCAGCAAAGGCCAGGGGTGTTCATGCGTTGGATGCACCGGTTTCCGGGGGCGATATCGGGGCGAAAAATGCAGCCCTTTCCATCATGGTGGGCGGCGATGCGGAAGCCGAGCAGGCAGTCAGGCCTTTGTTTGATTGCATGGGAAAAACCATCGTGCACCAGGGTGCAGCGGGTTCGGGCCAGCATACCAAGATGGTAAACCAGATTCTGATCGCATCGGGGATGATAGCAGTATGCGAAGCAATGCTTTATGCATTCAAGTCCGGCCTTGATGCCAAGACGGTGTTGCAGTCGGTGAGTGTGGGTGCAGCGGGTTCCTGGTCGTTGCAAAACCTCGGCCCCCGTATCATCGATCGCAATTTCGAGCCGGGCTTCTTTGTCGAACATTTCATCAAGGATATGGGCATCGCACTTGCTGAGGCCGAGCGGATGAACCTTTGCCTGCCAGGCCTTGCACTTGCCAAGCAATTATACGAGGCGGTAAGGGCGCAGGGGTATGGCAGAAAGGGCACGCATGCCCTGATGCTTGCGCTGGAGCATATGTGCAATGTGAAAAGATAAGGTTAGGGGATAAAACAAAAAAGCCCGCAGGCTTAAAAGTCGTGCGGGCTTTTTCGTTGGGTTAAAGTAGGCTCGGCACCATAAGGACAAAGGAGACGGGATATGCCCTTCTGGTACCGGGCTTAACGGGGTGGGGATTTATTTCAAATCGCCCAGGCCTTCCTTTTCAGGAAGCTTGAATCCTAAAACATTGCGTACACGGGGGCCGCCATCGGTGGCGTAACTTCCCGTACCAACTTTATCGTGTTCCTTGTTTTTCCAACCCAACACCACGATTCTTTCAAAACATTTCCCAAAATAATCCCTGCCATAGGTTCCTTGCATGGCACTGGGTGCGCTTGCCTTCCTGCTGAAGCTGCTGCCACCCACCCAATAACCATCGTAGGCGGGAGTGTTTGTTGGCTTGGCATGTTTCTTTACAAGGTTTGCGTAACCACTTTGCTTCCAACTGTGGTCGGGGTTTGCATCCATGGGAATGCCATCATCGGATGCGGAAGATCTGGAGGCCAAAAGCCCCAACGAAAGAAAGCAGCTTATCCAGATAATGCGTCTCACGAAAAGACCCCTTGGAAAAATAGTCAAAGTACGCGTTAAAAGAATAATCGGCTTATTGGTGGGAAATCTTCATGGATTGAGTGCAATTTTTATCAAGTTGTTAAACTGGGAAGGCCGGATGGTTATTTTCCTGCTCCATTAATGTGGCAAATCTCTTGACAGATGTAACTTTCGAGCTTATTAGGCTACGCCATGAACACATTATTTTTATTATCGTTATCCCTGGTGGCTCTGCTTGGAGCAGAAGAACCCGCACCAGCGACAGCAAAACCCGCGATCAAGGGGAAGGTGCTCCTTTTGGAAAACGAGCGGGTCTTGGAAGGCGATATCGAATTGGTGGGGGATCGTTATAAAATCAAACGAACCATAGGGGAAACCTGGCTGCCCACAAATAATGTGGTAAGGCTTTGCCCGAGCATGGATGATGCCTATTTGTTTTTGCGCAGCCGTACCAACCTTGAAGATGCTGATGAACGATTGAAGCTGGTTTCCTGGTGTGTGCGGTATGGGTTGAAGGAAAGGGCTGTGGAGGAAGCAACCGCGGCGGTGGAACTAAGGCCTGAACATTCGCCAAGCATCCGCCTGCTGACGCATTTGAAGGCGAGCATTGACCAAGATCAATTACGCAAGGAAATCAACACCACGGTAGTAGCGGAAGAAGTTCCAATAGTTCTTCCCATAGAAGTTGCGAATGATTCCTTGAGTGTATTTGCAACCCGGATTCAACCAATCCTGATGAATACCTGCGCCACCTGCCATAGCACCGGCAAAGGTGGGAACTTCAAATTGCAGCGTGTGTACGGGTTGGCAAAACCCAACCAGAAAAATCTACAGCAAAACCTTGCAGCAGTACTTAGTCAGGTTAATTTGCAACAACCCGATAACAGCCCGTTCTTGGGGAAGGCGTTGACCTTGCATGGGGGCGCCAACAAAGCGCCGATCAAAGGCCGCGAAACAGAAGCTTACAAACTGCTGGAAGACTGGGTTCGTATGACCACCGTAAGGCATGCAATAGCGCAGGTGGAAGTTCCGAGTTCCTTTGCAGAAGAAAAAGTAGGGGCCAAGCCGATGAAACCAACACCAGTACCACCCAAGGAAAAAGAGGGCGAGAAGGAAGCAAACCCCTTCGACCCTGAGGTGTTTAACAAGCTGTTCAATCCAATGAAGTAAAAAAGAAAACCCACGGAACGCAGTCCGTG
>RFZJ01000169.1 GCA_009920765.1 Planctomycetota bacterium
GCTGATTAAAACAGCGGGCTTTTTTCCTTTAGGCTATTGCTTAGAAATATAGAGGGGTAGATTGAAAAAGACAAAGCATAAATACAACGACAATAAAGCCGAAAAGAAGCACCACACAGAAGCAAAGGCAAACCAGAATACCATATAACTGACTATTGCTGAAAAAACGATTGCTACACCCAGATAGATTATTTTCATGTTACTCGAGGCAAAAAGTGGTGAGGCAATAATCGCAATATAAATTACATCCCAAAGCAACAGGGGAACAAATTGAAATAATTGTGACTTGACGACAGCATAGTTAATTGAATGGTTTACCACATTGGCCATAGGCAAATCTGCATTATCGAAAAGTGGAACATAAACTCCTAGCCCAACTATTAAGCCGAGGACGCTCAAGAATCCAAAAAACTTTTTTTCTTTTCCAGTCCCTGTAATAAAAGCGCAGAAGGGAACCCATATCGGCCATAAAATCAAAGCAAAAGCTAAAAAAACCAAAGATGCATTCCTAACTAATCTATAATCATCCCAGCGAAGACCAATCCAGACCCAACCTTCTGAAAATTGTTGAACTGCAAACAAAACCGGAATGAACGCAACGGGAAGTAACAAACGATTTTTCAAAAGGGCGATTTTTACACAATACACACCAGCCGATAAAAGCACCCCGGATAAAACAAAGCTGGCTTCAGCAGAAAAGCACATGCATGAACTCCGATCCTATGTGGCCTTCAAAAAATAGACCATCAATAGAATCCGAAAACCACACGTATCAACCGGAAACTGAAGGTTATAACTTCCGATTTAGCAGATGCAGTTTGAGCAATAACACGATCGCCCTTTAGAAAATAATTCCTTTACCACATTCTACGCCGTCAATGGCGTACAACCAAATCATCTTGATTAAATCATCAGAAAACCCTAGTTGAAACATCGACAATACAGGTAAATTTAGTTTTTAATTTTTAATCAAGTCACATTAGATAGCTTACTTACTCAGATTTCGGGGCAAGCCACCGGACTGCATTTTCCAAAAGTTGCAGCACTATTTTCTCTTTGAATACAGCGTAAGTCTCATGCCCAGGGCGGAAATAAAAAACCCGGCCCTTGCCCAGATTCCAGACCATGCCACTGCGAAACCAGTTGCCACTCGCCCAACGCTCTTCCAGCACGACTTCGTCTGGTTCAGGCACATGAAAAGGCTCGGCATACATTTCCGTTTGCGGTATTTCAAATGACTCCGGCAGCCCCTTTGCGATCGGATGGTCCGGCTTGAGAATCCGGATCTGGCTCGGCTTGCCATCCGCACGATACGCAGGAAAACAGCAATTCGGCTTGTACACGGTTGCCTTCTCGGTGCCATCTGGAAACTTGCGCAGGTCGATGTAGGGCGTAAGCCTATCCCCGGCATTCGGAACCGTATAACGCTTGGGTGGATCCGCATAGATGATTTCCACTTTTGCATCATTGCGTCTCAAGGTTTTCTCGGCTTCTAGCCTGGTGCGCTCACACATCGCCTCCACGAATGGCGTTGACCAATGCGCAGAGTGCAAAGCGATCAGAGATAATGTTCCTTCCTTGATACGCTGGATCAATGGCTTGGCCATCTCGGGGGTGATCTCGGCCTGCCTGACATGACCCCACCAAATAAGAACATCGCAACCGCGCATATGCACCGGCGAAAGCCCCTTTTCATCTTCATCGATGGTCACAGACTTGACTGCAAGGCCTGGCCTGCTCTTGAGGTGGTTGGCGATCTGGTTTCCCAGAAAGTTATCGTACGCTTTTTTCTGCTGCGGCTGGCGTTCATCCCACACGACCACATTAATCGGCTTGGAATCTGCTGCAGAAACAGAAACGGGAAGAAGCAGCCCGGCAGTGGAAGCCTTTATGAATTCGCGACGGGTATTGTTCACAGGCATGGCATAATCCTTTTTCAAAGGTGCAAAGTAAATACAAGTATTATTCCCATATCTGACATTTCTATTAGGAATTTTTTTGGGAGCCAAGATGAACACTGGCGCTGGCATGAAGGCAAATAGCTGCAGCTGCTGCGACATTCAAGGATTCTTCACCGCCTGGCTGCGCAATACGAACGCAATGCTTCGCACTTTGCATCAATGATTCTGACAAGCCCTGACCTTCGTGACCCAAAAGCCAGGCACACGGATACGGCCAGTCTGAAGATTGCATCCACTCATGCAAAAAAGGCCCTTGATGTGAACTGGTTGCGATTCGGGGAACCACCAAGGCATCAAGATCGGATTCTGACAAACCTTCAATCAATTGAAGGCCAAAATGTGCCCCCATACCCGAGCGTAATACCTTGGGCGACCATAGCGCTGCGGTTCCCTTCAAAGCCAACACTTGCCTTACACCAAATGCTGCTGCACTGCGTAATATCGAACCCACATTGCCCGCATCCTGCAATCGATCCAACACCACGGTCATCACTCCGGGTTCTATGGGTTTTTGTTCTGGGAGCCCCATTAAAAAACCCATGTGCGAAGGCGATTCCAAGCCACTTATGGAAGAAAATAAAGCTTCGGGCATTAGGGTGATTATGGGTGCGCATTCTAACCAGTGTTCGCTTTGCGCCTCCCAAAAACTTTCGGAAAAAAATGCCTGGGCCACTGTTTGTGCACGGGACAAAGCAGCACGGCACAAATGATCGCCCTCCAGCCAAAACTGTCCATGGGTTCGATAAACATTATTTTGACCAGAAAGCTGGCGCAAACGCTTGACCATTGGGTTGTCACGCGAGGTGATTCTCTGGATGGAAGGTGATGTTTTCATGCCAAACCCTGGATCAAAAGGCCTTCGCCAATAATTTGACAACCATCCAACATGAATGTTTCCCCGGGCAAAAGTCGTGTAATGGATGTTATACGATTCAAGGCAGAAATCGAAACACTTTTCGCCATATAATCACCATGTTTCATAGGAGGCCCACCGTTGCTTCAGGGGATGCATTGGCAGAAGTCATTGCGGGAATTATTTATTCTTCGTCAAACGAAATCCGATGCCATTGAAACGAAGATCAGGCGTGCGCAAATGATTTCTACTGAAAGAAAGGGCAGCAGAATCATCCACGAGAAAAGATCCGCCACGCAACACACGATACGTTCCGGTTGCTGGCCCAATTGGATCTGTCACCGCCTGGGTCGGATACACTGCGTGCCAATCTTCACACCACTCCCACACATTCCCATGCACATCATAAAGGCCGAATGGATTGGGATTGTAACTTCCGACCGGCATGGGTTTACCTATCTTTGATTGATCATAGTTTGCATCCTTAGTTGTGATTTTATCCCCAAATGAATACGCAGTCGTTGTTCCAGCCCTGCATGCAAATTCCCACTCAGCTTCGGTTGGCAACCTATAGCCACCCTCCGTCTTTGCATTTAGCTTCTTGATGAATTCCTGAGCATCAAACCAGGACACATTAGTGGCAGGCAACTTGGGGCCTTTGTTTACACTAAGATTTACCAAGCCCAGGGCATCCCATTGTTCCTGCGTGACCTCATACTTACCCATGTAATAGGGCTTGGCAAGGGTTACCTCATGCTGCTGGCCTGGAAGTCCCATCATGAATTTCCCTGCAGGAATCAACACCATTTCTTTTTCCAGCGCTGCAACAATCGCCTCCACTTCCTGTGCAGTTAATTCCTTCTTTACAGATTCCCTCCCCGCCTGCTGGGGGTTTTCTTTGGAACATCCCACCAAACCCAACATCAGCGCCACTAGAAATACAAACACGTTTTTCATTTCTTTTCCTTGAGGAATAACCCACAAAATTATGGATTTGTGCAATCTTATAATGTGATGTACCACAAAACCTTAACCATAACGCACCATCAAGGCAACCCAAGTTCATGTTTGGGATTTCCTTGCATGCTGCCATTTAACCAAGGTTCAATCAGGGATTATTCAAAGAGAAAACAAAATGAAACCCTTATCGGTTCGAATAAAAAGGGAAGCAATAAAAGTTCGGCTAATGATAAGATCAATCTTAATACAAGAAAACAATTTTCAAGAAAGCATGTTATAAAGAACCCGCATGATATCCGAGGTGCTTAGGACGCCAACAAGAAGCCCATCATGGCTTACCACATACAATTGATGGACATCCAAATCCAACATCTTCTTAATGATTTCGGGAAGTTTTGTGTTGGGTGAAAGTGAAAAGATAGTGTTGGTCATGATGTCTTCAACTATGGCGGTATCGACATCCTCCACTCCAAATCCATCGGGAAGCGATTTCCCGGAACAACATTCACCTTCATGACGGGGATGAGTGCCCCTATCGAGATCGTGGCGTAAAAGATCCGTGACACTGACCACGCCAACGGGCCTGCCTGCAGCATCAATAACAGGGGCAGCATGGAAGCCGCGAAGGGTAAAAAACTCCAAGGCTTCGGGGATCGAAGATCGGGCTAAAAGAGATATGGGGGGCTGGGACATCAGATCGCCAGCTGTAAGATCGGAAAGACATTCCCGCGCAAGATTTTCAGCCAGGATTTTAATTCTCATGATAGACACCCCTAAAAAGCACTTCATGGAAAAGAATGCGACTACAAAATTGTACTCATCAACTAACAATATATCAATATATAATTATATTATTTTACATCGAATCCCAAAGATCAAACGATGACCATATTATTTGATACGTTTCAGACATGTGCAGCCCATGCCATTTCAATTATACCCCGCCAACGCTTCCCAATTTGATTGGGACTTAAAAACAAAATTTCTCCCACAAAATCGTGCTGCCAACCTGCACCTCCCTTTGCCTTTCGGTTAGTGTACATAAATACACCTAAGGAGCCCAACCATGGTTATTGCAGATTCCTCCCTTTGCCTTCATTGCGAACTTTTGCCCAAGGCAGATTCTTCTCTTTTATGCACCCGCTGCAAATCGATGGCGGGCATTCGCAGGTTATACCTCCGCAGGCGTGGTTGGACTCCCAAGTGGGACGCCCACCTGCTTCTCCTCTCTCAAAAAGCAAAGCTGCAAATGCCCCTTTTCACCATCTGATGAATCTCCTACCTTAGAAAGCCACACCTATGATGAAGCCACACCAGGATAATTCCAACCAAGACCCCGACATCTTCTGGAACACCAAGCCCCTTCCCAGAGAAGTTGATTTCTTTTCGTGCGAACTCGATCCTCTGGCAACAGTTCGCTGCCCAATCTGCAGTTTTCCCCTCATCGCAATCATGAGCAGGCATGGGCCCAGATTTTCCTGCAACTGCAAAGGTTTTGAGCGCTAACAAAACTTTACCTTTTATCAAAAAATCATCTGCACCCATCACACCCAACCGATCACCTTCAGGCGAATCTAATCAACCAGAGGAACGGAAAATGGCACTAGCTCACGGACCCTTCAACATCCCATTACCTGATCATCTCGCCTATCAATTGGAAACCATTGTAAAATCCCTGCCCCGAGATCCCATCTACACCCTTAAGCGCACTGCCCT
>RFZJ01000170.1 GCA_009920765.1 Planctomycetota bacterium
AAGGTTTTTCTTCCTGTTTATCATCCAGGTGGGCTTTTCTATCTGGGAGATGTTCACGCTAGCCAGGGAGATACTGAATATTCTGGAACTGCAGCGGAAACGCAATCAACGGTTAGGCTTTCCTTTGATATCATCAAGGGGAAAAGGGCGCCGGGAATGCGCATCGAGACTCCCAACTCGATCATTGCAATTCATGCTTACAGGCCGTTGGAAGAAGCTGTACACCAGGCGACAATATTTCTTATGGATTGGTTGATTTCGACCTATGGATTTTCCCCTGCAGATGCATATTGCCTTGTTAGTACATGTCCGGATTTCCGAATCAATGTTTATCAAATGTGCAAAATCGGAAAATTGAGCTATGTTGCGGGGGCGGAGCTCCCCAAGCGCTATCTCCCCAGTAGTTGAAGCAGGTCTTCGAGCGATTGGCCATCCTTGATTTCGAAAGTTTGCATACCCAATTCTTTTGCGGGGTGAATGTCGTTTTCATGGCTATCACCCACCATCATTATTTGATTAAAGCTAATCCCTGAGTATGTTTGCAGGTGTTCAAAGAATAGATGTGAGGGTTTTTTATAACCGACCAATGAACTGATGATAAGCCAGTTGCACTTGCAAAGTTCTTTCCTGCTATCGACAATTGCTTGCAGCCTTTGGTCGAAGTTTGATGCTATTCCCCAGCTAATCCCAACATTTTCAAGAACCTTAAGAAGCGGAATTGTACCCGGGTAAAGCTCCCAAGCGCTGGGATTGGAATAATATTTGAAAAGTTCGTTGAAGAGAGGAGTTGTGTTTTTAAGATCGGGGAAACATTCTGAAACTATCGATTCCCATCGTTGGGATTCTCTTTTTTCATTGGTCTTGCACTCTTGGTGCGTATCTTTCGTTTCTTCTTTTTTAAATGATTCGTGGAATTGTTTTCGAATGCTATCCCTGGAAATAACGGAACCATGCTTGTGGCCATAATAATGATAGGTTTCATCAACCGGGGCAACTGGTCTTAAAAGAGTTCCCACTGCATCAAAGAAAACTACACTCGGTTTTTTTGTCATTTTTTTGCTCTTCAAATTCCAGCTTACACTCATGCCATTCCGTCTAGGAATCATAGGATACAGGAAAGCGAAACTCATGCCTGATATACTACAGGAATAATTTCGACAAGATGATAGGCCATGGTAAACTATGGCGCATGAATCTTTTGTTTCTTTTGAAGAAAGTGCTAGGAGAAGAAGATGGCAAAGACCAAGGGCGAACAATTTGCAGGTGTAACGGTGGCGATCATCACCCCATTCAAGAATGGTGAGGTTGATTATGTTGCCTTGAAAAAATTGGTCGATTGGCACGCAGACCAGGGTACTGATTGCATCGCACCCGTGGGTACTACAGGCGAATCTCCAACACTCGACCATGATGAGCATGATAAAGTAATCAATACGGTGGTTCAGCAGGCAGCGGGCCGTTTGAAAGTCATGGCAGGCACTGGATCTAATTCAACCAAGGAAGCTGTCCGACTTACAAAACATGCCAAAAAAGCGGGAGCAGATGGCTCCCTACTTGTAGGCCCCTATTATAACAAACCAACCCAAGAGGGGTATTACCGACATTACAAAGCCGTTGCTGAAGAAGTTGGCCTGCCAATTGTTCTTTATAATATCCCAGGAAGAACAGGCTCTAATATTTTTCCTGAAACGATTGTCAGGCTTGCAGAAATACCTCAGATCGTTGCGGTAAAAGAAGCTACCGGCAGCATGGATCAGGCAACTCAAATTGCTTGTGGATGTGATCTCACTATTTTAAGTGGCGATGATAGTCTTACTTTGCCATTGATGAGCATCGGTGGCAAAGGCGTGGTTTCGGTTGTTGCCAACCTCATTCCCAAAGATATGAAGGCACTGGTAAAAGCATTCAATGATGGCAAACTTGAAGAAGCTCGCACCTTGCACAAGAAGTTGTTTAACCTTTGCAAAGACCTTTTAGGTGTTGCAACTAATCCAATCCCAGTGAAAGCAGCCATGCGGTTGTTGGGCCGTGATACTGGTGAAGTAAGGCTCCCTTTGTATGAGCTTGATGAAGCAGGGGTAAGTAAAGTAAGTCAATCTTTGAAGACCTATGGTTTACTTTGAGAATCAATGGCTATCGGTTTTATACCTGTGGTGGTGGCAGGTTGATTTTGAACCGCGATTGCAGGTGGATTAGTTTCCTGTAATGGTTCAATTTTCCAATCATCGTAATAAACTGTCCCCAACCCTGTTAAGGCAAGGGTGAT
Source organism: Planctomycetota bacterium (assembly GCA_009920765.1). GTDB lineage: Bacteria > Planctomycetota > Planctomycetia > Gemmatales > Gemmataceae > UBA969. Next base: position 2,267 of record RFZJ01000170.1, read on the forward strand.
ATTGATAACGCCAGTATTCGGCACCCTTCGATAGAAGGTGTAATGGCGCCAATCTGTAGGGGCAGTTAATCTGATGCCCAAGGGTTCGCCTCCTGCAGAATCGAAGAATAAGGCGCCATCTGCAGAGCCTTTGATTTCCTTGGGAATCTTGACCCACCCGGAAACTCTGACGAGGCTGCCTGGTTGCATTTTAACCGCAGGACTGTAAATGCCAAGAAAAGCCCGTTCCAATGCCGCTGGAGGCAAGATCGGGTTTTTGGGGGCGATCTGAAGCATTAAAGCTTGCTTGCCACTTCTTGCCACTTCGGTCACCCTTCGGGCTGTTTGATTGATTTCATCCAATGAAGGCACCTCTTGTACCACCCATCCTTGCGGAACCTTATCAGCAGCAAGTTCGAAGTCACCATCGGGCAAAACATTCTCAGAAAGTCTTGCAGCTTTGATTTCCTCCCAAAACTTATAGTGATCGGGTAATGAGAAAAAGCTGATGGAATAGGGTGTACCAACCGGTGAATCCAGATCGCGCAATGCTTGTTCCCAAGCTGTTCGCATTAGAATGCGCAAGGGTCTAAGGGCTCGCTGGGCTGAGGCATAACCTTCAGAGTACTCACCATTGCGCCTGTGGTTAAGGCTTTCGTTGATAAAGTCGCGCGATTTCTTTAAAAGCATTTGAGAATCTGCAAGATGCTTTCCCGAGGTTTCGAGTTTTGTTTGAACAGCTATGACCTTGGTGAATTCTTCCTCAGCCAAGTCGTGAGCCCATTGTGCGGAAAGCTTTGACATTTTTCGTTGCAGGTCCTGCCAGCGGACAACTAAACCAGTTGGGCTAAGGTCTGAAGTTAAAACCACGGGTGTTGCCAGGCTGAATTCTTTGACTGTGACTTTTATACCACCCACCACGCGCTTCCAAGGAAGAGATTTAACTTGGCCTGGGGTAACTTCCCAAGCTTGGCACCCAATGGGAGCTTGGGGAATGATAATGGAAAGTTCTGTGGCACTACCCTGGGGCGGAACAAATTGTGCGCCTTTGCCCATCCACATTGGGAGCACAAGAATGCCTTTGTCGCTGCGCAAAATTGCAGCTTTAACATCGGGCAGGGAAGTATCAACCCAAGTAGGCTCTTCGGTTTCAACAAGAATAGGCTCGAGTAATTGCAGCTCTTGGTTTAATAAAGCCAAAGCAAGCAGCCTATCCCGCCCGCCATGACTGTCCGCAAGGAATTTGTCGGACCAAAAACCAACACCTTTGCAACCCGCACCAATTGCAGCATAAGTCAGCAACCTAATTTGTTCTGGGTGTGGGCCACTGGGTTCGTCAATTTTGGTATTCACATCTTTTGCAGAAACGTATTGAAGATACCAGTCGGGAAGATGAGTTTGGATCCAACTCCAAGTGTAGGTTCCCGGTTGTGCCAGCCTTCTTTTTTGCAACAACCAATCGCGATAAGCGGGTAACTCCATTGTTGTGAACAAAGGCCAGCGGTGGGCGCCCAACATGATCTGGTCAACACTGCGTGAGTAACGTTGAAAACCATCCCAAACATCAGCTGCAAGCGGACGCATTGGGTCTGCATTTCTTAGTGATTGCGCAGACCTGCTTACCAAGCTGTTTTTTTCAAACTGAAGGTTGCTGCCGAGATCCCAGCAAAGCACTGCTTCCTGTTCGAGAAACCTAGCAACTTTTTTACCTACAGCCTGCTGGCTTGTTAATTGGGCTGGTACACCATTGGAATCATCAGCGCCAGGAAGTTGCATCATTGGTACAATCCAAAATCCCTGATTAACAGCTTCTTCCAAAGTGGAGTTGGCTACCGATTCATCGAGCCAAACCGTGTTAAAGCCGGCATCGCGTAAAGTTTTGAGGGGAGTGCCAGTATGCCTGATTCCCCTCAAAAAGAATTTTTGCCCGCTGACTAATAGCTGGGTTCCTTTTAGTTGCACTTCCGAACTACGGCGTGTAAGAGTCTTCCCCGGAACTTCCTCGGGCGTTTTAGGAGATGAGGCTTTCTGCTCTAGAACAGGGCCAATTTCCATGTCATCAATCCAAACATCGGTTTGTCCGGGCCCACCATATAAATTCAAAAACAAGCGGTCTACATAGGCATCAGCCATTACTGGATCTCTGCCTGTTTCTGCGCGGTATAAATTTACCTGTTCGCGCAATCGTTTCGTAGGTTGTCGGAGCGTGAGTTGTTGCCATCGCCCTGTTAGTTGGTAGATGTCACCTTTCATGGTGAGAGTCAAAGGTTGATCGAGGTTTTTTGGGTCGCGTTCCTTGGGTAGAATAACCCTGCAGAAAAGTTGCATGCCTGGGCGATTAGCTTTGACCCAGAGACTGATGTTGAGTTCATCGGTAATCTGAGCTTGTCCGAAGTCATAAAAGAAATTGGCAAATTGGCCGTTTCCTGCAGTAAATTGAATAAGTTCGCTCTTCTGTCCGGTGTGGGCGGATTCATCCGAAAGTTGGTGTTTTGTTAGTGAAATACTGGCATCAGTTTTTCCCTGACGAAAGAAAGTTTCTTTTCCTTCAAATCCGAATTGCAATACTTGTTGGGCAAAAACAAATACCTTCAAACACAAAAGGAAAATGAAAACACCCAACCATTTTGATAATAAGCTATGCCTCACGGGGCACTCCTTACCGACTGAGTTAAATTGGTCAACTATCGCCTTGGGCATATCAAATTAAATCGATTAGGCCAAGCGCAACCATGAAAGTTATGTGTGAAAACGGGAAGAATAGGAGGCAGGGGAAAAGCGATAGGCGCGTTTTTAAGGGGAATTTTTTGATTGTGCTTGTTCGTAAAAGGTTAAAGTTGAATATCCAGTTTTTTCTGGAGGCGTTACAAGTTCACATTTTGAGAATAATTTATGAAGAAATATTAAATTTTTCTAAGATTTTGCTAGGAATTTGATCCCATCGGTTGCATTCTAATATAATAATAACATTGGCCAAAGGGGCTTTTGTTTAGAGACAACTTTACTGTTGATTTATTATTGTTCGAAAGGAAGACTACTGTGAACAAGTTCTATGCTTTGATGCTTACCGCTGGTGTGATTGCTTCTGGTGTTGTTGGCTGTGGTGGCGAAGCCCCCAAGAAAGA
>RFZJ01000018.1 GCA_009920765.1 Planctomycetota bacterium
CCAGCCCCACGCATCCTACCTACAGCATCAATTTCGTCGATAAAAAGAATACACGGGGAGTTATCCTTGGCAGTTTTGAACATATCGCGAACCCGACTAGCACCCACCCCTACAAACATTTGGATAAACTCTGAGCCACTTATGGAGTAATAAGGAACACCCGCTTCTCCAGCTACAGCCCGAGCTAAAAGTGTTTTTCCAGTACCCGGGGGGCCTACCAGCAAAACCCCTTTGGGAATGGTGGCACCAAGCTTGGTGAATTTATCTGGGGATTTTAAGAATTCAACGATTTCCTGCAACTCGCCCTTTGCATGTTGCAAGCCAGCAACATCTTCGAAAGTGACCTTCATTTTGGTCTTTTCATATTTTTTAGCAGGACTTTTGATGTAATTGCTGAGAAATCCACCCCCCATGGGATCGCGAAACTTGGGCAGTATGAATAAAAAAAACACAATCAAAATGATTGCAGGCAGAATCATCATGATAAACCAACTCAAACCCGCAAAATTATCTTCCTGCTGGTCAACAAGCAAACCGTTGCGAATAAGCTTATCCATTTGGGCAACTAAGCCTGGATCATCCAATTTGGCGCGGTTAACAGTGAATTTACCCCGGATCCCAGCTTTTTCCTTAAGCCTTTCATCTTTGATATTTTCAGGATCGATCACATCCACCGAAATCCGATCAACCCCAATGAAAGTTATCTTTCTGATTTTTTTAGAGTCTTCCTCATCAAGCATAAGCTTGACAAAATCGGAATATAAAACCGTATTATTGTTACCAACCGAGGAACTGAAAAGCAAAACAAGTAATAAAAAGAGAATAACCAGCCAGCCAAGATTCCCGCTAATATTGGAAAAAGATCGCTTTTTAGGGGGTTTTCCAGAACCTTGTGGCTGAGACCCATTTTGGGTGGGGTTGGTCATTAACTACTCCAAAAGAACAAACAAAGAATGCCTTTAATTATGTTAGCTTCTTCCAAGGAAGCGAAACTATTTTAGGAATTATTTTGTTTCAGGAAACTTACATAATGATGCTGCTGTAAAAACATTATTCGGGATTGCCATTCCCCTCTTGATCTTTTTGTGGTGCAGACTGGTTACCTTGACTTTGGTTATCCGCAACCTTCTTGGTTTCGCCAGCATCGCTAGGAGTTGACTTCTCCCAAAAAACTGCCAGTTCTGCAAATGTTCCCAAGGGAGAAGCACCCGATAGCGCGGACTGGGATAAATTAGGCTTCTCGATGGGCTTTTGGCTCGAGAATGTTCGAATTTGTGGTGGCCTGTTGGGATCCAGTCTTTGTGGGCGCGCACCTCTGGGCTTATCATCACGTGGTCTAAATGAACTACTGCTGCGGATGCTACCTGCACTTGCCCCACCACCACTAGGTCTTGAACCTGGGAATCTACCCGCCGGCCTTTCTGGTGAACGAGGGCGGGATGGAGCACCTTGCGCAGGAGAAGTGTTTTGATTAGCCTCAGCAGATTGGGGTGAAGAATCTGGACGCCGATCCGGCCTTTTTGGGTACTCTCGAGCAGGTACTCTGGAAGATCTTCCATGGCCTCGATTATCAGGCTCTCGATTTGGATTAATCATGGTTAGCGATAACCGAGATTTTTCTTTATCCAAAGCGATAACCCAGACAGTTACAATATCTCCTACGCTAACAGATTCGTAAGGACTTCGGACGTAGCGTGCAGAAATCTGGCTGATATGAACCAAGCCACTTTCTTTGATACCCACATCAACAAAGCAGCCGAATTCGACAACATTTTGCACCACACCTGCAAGTTCCTGACCAAGCTGTAATTCTTCGAAATCCAACTGTCTGGTGCGATAAACCGGCCCAAATCGTTTAGCTTGTTCTTGTGAAAGGGGATGAATTAATTCATCAAGAAAATCTTTCAAGGATGTTACAGAATCAATTCCAGTATTTGCGACGATATCCTTGAGATTCGCATCCATGGCTTTTTGCAGAAGCTCATTTTTTTTCTCGGGGGTTTTCCATTCATCCTTGGTAATGCCAAAAACATCAAGAATTTTCTTGGCCATCTCATAATCTTCAGGATGAAAATTAGTGGCATCGAATGGCTCATCCCCGCCATGGACTTGTAAAAATCCTGCGCAAAGCTCGAACTTTTCAGGGGTTAAACCCGAAATTTCAAGTAATTGTGCTCGGTTTTTAAATGGCCCATTCTTCTTGCGATACTCCACTATTTCCTGGGCTAACAATTGATTTAAACCCGATATGTGACGCAAATAACTTGCCTCACATTTATTAAGATCTGTACCACCTATATTCACGCAGGATTCAAGTACATTATCAAGCGCAGGGCGGAGATATCGATGCTGGACTTCAAATTCCACCAGACCAGAAACGATATGAACAGGATCAATCTTGACCAATTCTTTAAGCGGATTTTGCAATCTCCTACCAATCGAGACCGCTGAGCGCACACCTACATCAGAATCGGGAAGCTCTTCCTTGCCCAAAATTGAAGATGCATATTCCGAAGAACCAGCTTCTATCACAGTTGCAAATTTTACTTCCGCTGGAGCTTCAGGAAGAGCTTTAACACTTGCCTTGGCTTCAATAACCAACTTCTGATATTCGGCCTGTCTTCGCTCTTTTTCAAGCTTCTTCTGAGCTTCAATTTCTTCTTTTTTCTTGGCAGCCAGAGCTTCTTGCTCTGCTCGTTTAATCACGGCTAAAGCTTCCATCTCTGCTTTCTTAACTGCAGCAAGCTCCTCGGTTGTTGGTTCTACGCCATCATTATTTGCGACAGGCGATACTACAGCAGCAGGTATTTCAGGAACAACCACGGGTTCTGGTACAGTTACAACAGGGGCACTAGCCATAGCAGATGGCGCTTCTACAGCAGAGTCTGCACTAGCTTCATCTGTACTGCTTTTTTCGGCAACTTCCTCAGCAGGCAATATCTCTTTATTTTCTTCTTCAAGATGCTTTGGATTTTTAAGCCGAGAGATCAATTCGTAAAGCAAGGCTTCAGTAGCTTTTGAAGCGTTACCATTATCTAATGCAATAGTACTGATTTGATGTTTGCGAATTAATTCTTCAAGAATTAACAGGCTCAGTTCTTTTTTTCCTTGAGGTTGATGGGGGAATATCACGGCGTGATCAATTAGCTTGCCTTCCTCATCAATTACTGCAATTTTACAGCCATTTCGAAAGCCCGGATCGATTGCAAGTATTTTAATTGGGCCCGCAGGATTGGCCACGAGGCGGTTATGGTAAAATCGGGCAAGCAAACTGGCTGCATGTTCTGAGGCCCTTTCACCCAAGTCGCGTACACATTCCCTTTCCATCACGGGCTTGAGAATTTGATCAACAGCGACGCTCATCGCTTTTTTGATAAGTTCAACATATTTATGCGTATAAGCAGGGGCAGTCGCCACTTTTACTTCGGATTTGGTTGCTACCTCAGAAACCGCCCCCGCATCAGACGATTGATCTGCTGACGATGGCTGCACTTCAACTGGAGAGGATTGTTCAATGATTGCCGGCTGGGATGAAGGTTTTGCAACAAGGGCTTCGAGGGCATTTTTCTTGACTTGTTCGATATCCCAATCAAATAACACATTAAGAAACCCGTTTTTCTCTCCTTTACCGATTTGAAGGTATTTTCGTGCTTGGACGGTTCTAAGTGGCTCAACGTAGGAAAAAAATTCTTTTAGTTCCAAACCATGCTTATCGCGAACTTTATTAGTTTTAGAAACTCGCAGGTTACCAAAATCCCATAAATCATCACGTACGGATGCACGAACAGCAGGAATTTCACTCAGTTTTTCAGCAAGAATTTGGACTACACCCTCGGTAATTTTTTCGATCGTTTCCAGGCCTTTTTCTGGATTGATCATGGTTGGAAGAATTTCGTCAAGGTTGGCAACTGAAGGATCTTCATTCCAAAGAGCTTCAGCAAAAGCTTCGAGGCCCTTTTCCCGGGCCCCCGCTGCAAGAATGGACTTCCTAGGTTTCAAAGGAAGATACAGGTCTTCGAGTCGTTTGGGCGATTCAATAGCAAGGATTTGCAATTTAAGTTCTTCAGTTAGTTTTCCCTGGGTTTCCAAAGCTTTAAGAATCATTTCCCTGCGATCATGAAATGTTTTTATTTTAAACAAGCGATCGCGAATCGCCCGAATAACCGATTCACTCATTCCGGCAGTTTTGGCACGCCTATAGCGGGCGATAAAAGAGGGGGATTTTCCTTCGAGGAGTAGGTTAATTGCGCTTTCAACATTATTTTTTCGAAGTTGAAAATTTTGAGCAATTCTTGAAATTTCGTTAGCCCCGATTGCGCCCTGAGCTATTTGTACCGTCTGCATAGTTTCATTTCATTAAGTAGTTATGGGCAGATAGTGAAAAATCCTGCCCTGCAATAGAGAATGTATCTGTAAATGAGGGATTCTTCCACTAGATTTAAGCATTCGGAAGAATATTTATTCCAAGCTTGACAAGTTGTAAATCACAGTCAATATACATTTGTACATTTATCTTCGTCTTACCGTAGGGAAGCAAACATGCCCCCGGGCTTGCAACATTTGGAATTTTCGCCCATCGTTCATCTTGATGTCGATGCATTTTTCGCTTCCATTGAACAGCGGGATGATCCCAAATTAAAGGGAATCCCCGTTGCTGTAGGCACCGGAGTAGTTGCTAGTTGCAGTTATGAGGCAAAGCGTGATGGCATTAAAACAGGCATGCGAATTACCCAGGCCAGGCAACTTTGCAAATCTTTACGGGTTGTACCCGGCGATCATAGGCGCTACGAAATAGCAGGCAGACAAATTCTGGGAATTTGCAAAGAACATTCCAGCACCGTAGAAATGGCCTCACTGGATGACCTGTACATGCGGCTTGCACAAACAGGCCCCACAGAACGTGAGCAGATTACCACCGCATTACGCGAACAAATCTTACAAGAAGTTGGGCTGAAAGTTTCCATGGGTATGGGAAACAACAAAATGATTGCCAATGTTGCAACCCACCATGCCAAAGAACTTCGCATTTCATCACAACGAAAAACTGCTTCCCGATGGATACCGGGAACTTCTATTCTCCCCGAAACAAAACATTTTTCACCCGTGGTGGCGGTGTTGCCAGGCCACGAAAAAAATTACATCAGCCCTTGGCCCGTCGAAATTCTTCCCACCGTTGGATCTGTGGGTAAAGAAAAATTCATGCGCCTGAATGTCACTCGGGTTGCAGAAGTTGCTGCGCTTCCCCTCGAAGTTCTTTGTGCTATGTTTCAAAAGCGCGGCCCCTTACTTCGCGACTATTCCCTGGGCAACGACAACAGGCCACTACTTACCTCACGCACCCCGGAGTCCATTTCCAGATGTACCAGCTTTAATCCACCCACTGCAGATCTGACTTTTCTTGATGCAATGCTTGCGCATCTTCTTGAGCGCGCAATTTCCTGGATGCGTTTCAATAAGCTCGCAACGCGTTGCCTGAAAATTTACCTGCGCTATGGGGATCTTAAAGATGCCCACAACAATCTTCACTTTAAAACGGCTTGTGATTCAGATGCGCTTTTGCATCAGGTTGCAAAAGAAAAATTAATCTCGCTATACACACGCAGGCTCCCCCTGCGGCTTTTAGGTGTGGAACTTGCCCAACTCGAACCCGCATCAACATCGAATCTCCTATTCATCGACCTAGATAAAGAACGCGCAGACAGGCTTGCAAAATGCAAGGAAGACATTCGATCAAGATTTGGTTTCATGGCGGTAACCCTTGGTAGCTCGCTGGTATTGGCTAAAGATTTAAACAATGACAGGGATAATTTCAAATTAAGAACGCCGTGCCTGACAAGGTGACCAAAGCAGGTTGATTCATTAGAATCAGCAGGAGGAGAAAACATCTTGCTGAAAGAGTGGACTGGAAATTCTGGAATAATCGTGGTGAACAAACCCAAGGGTATGTCTTCACGCACAGCGGTTGATCATGTACAGGGGTGGTTTGCTGAAAAAATACCCACCGGGCATGCAGGCACTTTGGATCCCTTGGCAACCGGAGTCCTGGTGATTTGTTTAGGCTGGACCACCCGCTTGGTTGAATACATTCAGGCCATGAAAAAGGTTTATAAAACCGAGATCATGCTGGGTGCCATAAGTGAAACCGATGATTCAGAGGGCCCAATAAAAGAAATCCTGGTAGAAAGAACCCCAACCTTGATTGAAATACAAACTGCACTAAGGCATTTTGAAGGTGAAATACTTCAAACGCCGCCCTCCGTTTCCGCAGCCCGAATCAACGGGAAAAGATCTTACAGACTTGCTAGAAAGGGAAAGCCGGAATTACCCCCTCCCAAAAATGTCGAAGTTTCCTCCATCCACATTATCAAATATGAATACCCATTACTTGAATTAGAAATCACCTGTGGAAAGGGAACCTACATCCGATCAATTGCACGCGATTTGGGACAGCTTTTAAAAACTGGCGGTTATGTTTTGCAACTCGAACGAACCTCCATTGGAAACTTTACCCTTGAAGATTCTCATTCCTTGAATGAACCCTCATTGGAATCAAAAGACATAATTTTACCACAGGAACTTGCTCTTGAAAAAATGCAGAAACTTTCGCTTGAAGGCTTAATTTTAAGGTATGTACTAAATGGCACTAAAACACCATATACTTTTCCGAATGCAAAAATACCAACAAACAACATTTTTGCAATCATGGATCCCAACAATAAATTCCGGGCAATAGCAGAGTACAGGCCCAACGATAAAGTGCTTAAAGCTCTGAAAGTATTTCCTTTTATTGATCCAAACAATTAATCTCTCTGACAAGATATTTATGTATCGCCACAATGCATGGCGAAGATTATGATGCAGGCATCTTTATTTCTGGAGTTTTTCATGCAAAACAAAATCTGGCTAAAAGCCTATGCTTACACAACACTAATCATGTTTATTGCTGCATTGGTCTTTAGCATTAAACTACACGCAGAAGTCAACTCGGAAAACAAGAACATGAAAGAAATGCCATTGCCTTTCGATCCTGAACAATCAATGAAATATTTAAAGGAAATATGTGATATTGGGACGCGCATAAGTGGTTCCGAAGGGATAATAAAACAAAGGATCTTGATAAAAAAACATTTCGAAGCCTTGGGTGCCAAAGTTATTGAGCAGGAATTCAAAGCAATTCAGAAAAGCACAGGAAGGCCCACCCCCATGGTTAACATGATAATCACCTGGCACCCTACTGCCCGGGAACGAGTGATCCTCTGCTCTCATTTTGACACCAGGCCATTTGCTGACCAAGAAACCGACCCCAAAAAACGCAAAGGTACATTCATCAGCGCAAATGATGGAGCATCCGGAGTAGCCCTTTTGATGGAAATGGGAAGGCACATGAAAAACCTAAATTGCAATATAGGGGTGGACTTCGTTTTCTTTGATGGAGAAGAATTTGTATTTGATCCGGATGACGAATACTTTTTCGGATCAAAACATTTTGCCCGGGAAGCTCGCAAAAACACCCAGGCAATTAAATATCGTTCTGCTGTTCTCCTGGATATGGTTGCAGGTAAAGATGCAAAATTCCCAATCGAACAAAATTCCTGGTGGAAAGCAGGCCCGATTGTTCGCGAAGTTTGGTCCACCGCCAATCAACTTAAAATCGAATCCTTCAAACTTAATGAATTCAGCCGTGTCGCTGTTGAAGATGACCACACAGCTTTAAACAATGGGGGAATCCCAGCAATTGACATCATTGATTTTGATTACAAGCACTGGCACAAGCTTTCAGATACTCCGGAACAATGTTCGGGAGAAACCATGGCAGGAGTCGCGAAAGTTTTAGGAAGCTGGATACAGCGCCAGCATTAAATTGAGTCTTTAATATTGTATCCAGCTACGGGTATACCATGGAAATCAGTCAGATTCTTGCAGGCGCAGCCATTTGCACCATTCTTATATGGCTCGGATTTGTCAGCTTTAAAGCTCATTTCAGGCATGTTTTTTTTCTCACAAAACCGAATGATATCGAAATTGTCATTCCCTACCAAATCCGTTTATGCAGATTGATTGGTGGATTCTTCATGATTATTTTGGCACTTATGCTAGCCTTTGCAATGATATACCTAGAAGAACCTGCCCAACACCTTGCAGACCTTCGTGATCATTCTGAAGAATCAAAAACAAAACTAATATACACTGCAGAACAACTCAACTTTGCAACCCGTTATGCTTTATTCTGGATAAGCTTTTTAATTGTTTTATTGCTTCTAGTCACAACAAGCAGCATGGATGCCATATTCTCATGGCAATACCAAAAACAATTACGTGAATCCATAGCTGCACTAAAAGCATTCGACCTGAAAGGCGAAAACTCGGCCGAAAGAAGAACAAAGAACAACCAAACATCATCTATTAATCAGCAATTTGGCAACGAAAACTGATTGGTATAAAAACATGATCGCCAAAATTTTAGCTTTATTCATGCGCTTGATATTAAAATTGCGGTATAGCATCACGATTACAGGGATGCACCACCTAGAAAATCCTAAAACAGGTACATTAATCCTACCCAACCACCCAGCCTACACTGAACCGATCGTGTTGTTTTCCTTGCTATCAAAAAATTTTGCACCTCGTCCTTTGGTATTTGAAACTTATTATCGGAACCGATACATCAAACCTTTCATGATTTTATTTAATGCTTTAGAAGTTCCAGACATGGAAAAAATCAGTCTCTCTGCGAAACTAAAAGCTCAGGAAGCAATTCAAACACTAGTGGAAGGACTTCATAAAGGTGAAAATTTCATCATCTGGCCATCCGGTAAACTTCAAAGAAAAGGGTTTGAATCTCTGGGTGGCAATTCAGGCGTAAGCGATATCTTGAAAATATCACCAAATGCAAATGTTTTATTAGTTCGAACAACCGGTTTATGGGGCAGCAGATTTAGCCATGCTTTCTCAGGCCATCGCCCGAATCTTACTTTGGAATTACTATACTGCGCTATGTTACTTGCTTTAAATCTTTTATTTTTCATGCCAAGAAGAAAGATTAGCATAACAGTTGAACGGTTGAACGTACCTGCGCTCGCACCCTTCGAGAAGTCAAAAGTGAACCAACATCTAGAAAACTGGTACAATCTTGATGTCAACACTACCCCAGTATATCGCCCATATCATTTCTTTTTATCAAAAAAATCAAGAACTTTTCCCACACTAAACTCCAACCAAAACAAGGAAGTGTCCAGCCATTATCCAGGCAGTTTAAAAAAAGAAATCATTCAAATCATCAAAGAAAAATTTCCTGAAGTTGCAGCAGATGAAACTACCAACCCAAATTCTGAATTAGACTCCTTGGGCCTTGATAGTATTCAAAGGTTAGAACTGCTAATCCATCTGGAACAACATTTCAACTTCAATGCCACTACAGTTCCTAATACATTGGAAGATTTGTATTTACTATGTTCAGGAAAATCAGAAAAATCAGCAACAATCAAAACGCCAAGGGAATGGACTGAAACATTTAGAAATAAAGCGGAAAGTGAAATCTTAGGTTCAACGGTTCTGGATTCATTCATCTTGAGGGTGATGAAAACCCCAAACCAAATAGCAATTGTCGATGATAGTTCAGGCTTGCTTACCTACCGAAAATTATTTTTAGCATCTCTGGTAATTTCTAGAATCCTTGAGAAGGATCCGGGTAAGCATGTGGGGATCTTACTTCCTGCAAGTGCTGGTGGATTTATCGCATACTTTGCTTGCTTGATTGCCAACAAAACACCCGTTTTGCTTAATTGGACAACTGGACCTTCTAACCTGCAACACGCAACCACCTTACTCGGAATAAAAAAAATATTAACTTCCCAGCGTTTCATTGACCGGATTGGAATATCTATTGAAAACATACAATTTATATTTTTGGAACAAGCTAAGGGAAGCACTGGCATTCCTACGCTTTTAAAATGTAAGATACAATCCTATTTCTTGGGTGGAGTACTTAAAAAGTCTAACCATACAACCAAAACTGATTCTACTGCCGCAATTTTATTTACCAGCGGTTCGGAAAAACGTCCAAAAGCTGTACCACTCAGCCACGGTAACCTAATTTCAAACCATAAAAGCGGAATCTCCTTCCTTAACCTTACATCGCAAGATACTGTTCTTTCATTCCTACCACCCTTCCACAGTTTTGGGTTGTCGGTAACAGGTATACTACCCATCTTGCTGGGCATGAGAATAGTGTTCCACCCAGACCCGACGGATGCTGCCACACTTGCAGCCAAGTTAAAAGCCTACGAAGTTACACTTCTCATAGGAACCCCCACATTTTTAAAACACATTCTGGACAAATCAACAAATTCAACTTTGGATAAGCTACGGTTAATCATATCTGGAGCTGAAAAATGCCCTGCAAATGTTTTTGAACTTGCAAAAAAAACAGCTCCCAAAGCCATACTTTTAGAGGGGTACGGGATAACAGAATGTTCACCCGTGGTAGCAGTAAACCCGCCTAGTTTACAAAAAAAAGAATCAATTGGAAAACCATTGCCGGGGGTCAATGTTTTAATTGTTGAACTAGAAACTGATCGATCTTTAAAACCAAATGAAATAGGCATGCTCCACGTTTCAGGGCCAACAATTTTTAATGGCTATTTAGGCGAAGATGAAACCCCGCCCTTTAAAATTATAGATAATCGAAAATGGTACATAACTGGCGATCTAGTGATGCAAGATGAAGATGGTTTTCTGTTTTTCAAAGGAAGATTAAAACGATTCATAAAATTTGGTGGGGAAATGATATCACTTCCTGCTTTAGAGGAAGTATTTTCAAACATTTTTCCACCAGATGAAAACGGCCCTATGGTTGCAATTGAGGGGATTGAAAAAGAAAATCGAAAGTATGTTTATTTATTCAGCCGTAAAGATATCGATATTTCGGAAGCAAACCGAATGCTCCATGAGGCGGGATTCAGAGGAATCATGCGCATAGATAAAGTTGTAAAAGCAACTGTGATCCCTGTATTGGGCACAGGAAAAACGAATTACCGCTACCTAAGAGAACAAATCGAAAAGGAAATCAAAGAAAGTTGATATCTAGCTTACAGCAGCTTCAAGAGCATCGGACAGCGACATTTTTCCATCATAAAGAGCCTTGCCAACGATACAAGCTTTGACCCCGGCAAGCCTAAGATTTTTAATATCAGTAGTTGTTGAAACACCCCCGGATGCAATTACGAGTGATTTAGCTTTGGAAGCTAGAAGCGCTGTTGTTTCAACATTAGGCCCAGAAAGCATGCCATCTTTTGAAATATCCGTGTAAATAATTGCAGCAAGGGGCCAATCATTCACTTTTTCTAGAAATTGTTCTACGGTAATTTGGGAAACCTCAAGCCAGCCAGCCACAGCTATTTTTCCTTCTTTAGCATCAATACCAAGTGCAATTTTCCCTGGAAAAGCAACAGTCATTTTAAACAACCATTGAGGATCTTGAATTGCTTTTGTACCGATGATTACACGATCAATCCCCCAGCTTAATGCTTCTGCAATGGTTTTTTCGTCGCGAATGCCTCCACCAAGTTCACAGGGAACTTTTACCTTATCAAGAATTTCTCTTACAGCTTTGGAGTTTTCTATTCGGCCTGTCTTTGCACCATCCAAATCAACCAGATGAAGATAATTAGCGCCCTGTTCGGCCCAATCAAATGCCATCTTCCAAGGTAGGTCTGAATAGATGGTTTCCTGCGCATAATCGCCTTGCTTCAAGCGAACACATTTACCATTACGAAGGTCAATAGCAGGAATCACCAGCATAAAATCCTCATTAAAAAAACACTAGGAAAGTTCTGCAAAATGCTTCAGCATATGCAATCCAACAGCCTGACTTTTTTCAGGATGAAACTGAGTTGCAATTCTACGATCATCACCAACAGCAGCAGCAAAAGGTATGGGATAATTTGCGTAAGCAGCAACAATATCTGAATTTTCAGGGTTTGCGAAATAAGAATGTACAAAATAAACACCTGCACCTTTGGGGTAGCTTTTAAAAACCTTTAAGTCTTTTTGAAGATCAAGATGATTCCATCCCATATGTGGGACCTTAAGCCCTTCCATAGCTTGGAATTTTACTACATCACCTTTATAAAAACCTAACCCCCGATGTTTTCCATCTTCGTAGCAATTTTCAAAAAGCATTTGAAGCCCAAGACAAATACCAAAAAAAGGCTTATCTGAGTGAAGATGATCAAGAATTGGCTTTTCTAGCCCAGTATCCCTTATCCTGCCTACTGCATCCCGAATCGCACCGACGCCAGGAAGTACAAGCTTATTTGCATTCCTAACAAGAACAGGATCCTCAGAAATAACAGCAGCAAACCCAACTTTTTCAAAAGCTTTCTGCACGCTGCGAAGATTTCCCATGCCATAATCAACTATTACTATTTTATTATTTTCCATTTTCTAACTGTACACTTTCATCAAGATTATTCTTGGTAAAACCAGCTTTTTTCCAAAACCAAACCCCTAGATCATCCAAATAAGAATAGGTGACAGGAGTTATCAACAAAGTTAGAAGAAGCGATAACGCCTGACCACCCATAATCACCTTCGCAAGCCCAGCTCTTGAAGCTGCACCATGACCAACGCCAAACGCCATCGGTACCATAGCAGCAATCAACATAAGAGTGGTCATAAGAATAGGACGAAGTCGGGTGCGATTTGCTTCAAGAATTGCATCAAGACGATTCAGTCCTTTTTTGCGAAGTTGATTAGTATAATCAATTTGTAAAATCCCATTTTTCTTTACAATCCCAAAAAGCATGAACAAGCCAAACATCGCATAGATATCGAGATTAGTTTGCATCAATATGAGCGCTGTAATTGCAAAAGGAATCGTAAGTGGAAGCGCTATCATAATACTAATTGGGTGCACAAAACTTTCAAATTGAGCAGCAAGAATCATGTACATAAAAAGAAAACTAAGGTTGAAAGCAATAATGAAGCTGGATACCTGTTCTGCTAGCATTTTAGCCTGCCCCAGGAATTCGTATTGATAAGTCGGAGGAAGATCGAGAGTTTTTAATTTCGCCTTGATAAGATCAACCGCCTGCCCGGTGGCCATCCCTTCAAGGTTTGCAGAAATTACAACCTGCCTTTGCCTGTAGAAGCGCTCAATGCTTGCAGGCCCAAAAGCGCTCTTGATCGTTGCAACATTCCCCAATTCAACTGCACCGATCCCTGGCTTTATAGAGGGCAAAGTCAGCCGTGAAATGGTCTCTTTGTCATTCCGATACTGCTTTTCCGCACGCAGCCAAATATCATATTGTTCATCTTCTTCCTTGAATTTTCCTATAGGCTCGCCACCCACCAAAACAGTAATCGTGGAGTTAAGGGAATCAAGGGAAACTCCCAAGTCAGAAAGGCGGTCTCGATCAGGAACAATGACAAGCTCGGGTTTTCTAAATGAGAGACTGGAATCAACATCGACAAAAAAAGGCTGGGTTTTCATCCAGGCAATCATTTCGTTGGAAATGGATTTTAATTTTTCAATATCAGGACCACGAACATTCAGATCAATCATCACCTGTTTGAACCCAGTTTCTTGAAATGCAGAAACATCTTGAACTGCCGCCCGCAAATCGGGGTAGTCCGCAACAATATCTCGTGCAAGTTTCATGACATCAAATTGAGAAAACCGTCTTTTGGTCAAATCTTCAATACGTACATAAATATTTGCAGTAGAGATATCTCCCTGCCCCTTGCCCAGCCTGCTTGTAGTATCGCCTATCACAGTAAAAGTATGAGTAACTCCAGGCAAGGATCGAAATCTCTGCTCAAGTTGCCCTACTTCTAAATCTGACCGTTCAAGCGAATATCCCTCCGGCAATAAAATCGCAACTTGAAATTCTCCTTGATCATCACGCGGCACAAACTCCAGACCAACAACGGTAAAAAGCCATGGTGTTAGGCATAATAATCCAATTGAAACAAATACAATAAATCCACGGTGCGCCATCGAGAACCGCAGGATGATCATGTAAGATGATTCCACCAGGCGCCAAACAATTCCGGATTTGGTACCATGAACAATATCTTCAAGCCGCAGAAACCTGGAACAAAGCATGGGCGTCATAGTTAAACTTACAAACAAACTCATAAGAATGGCAAAAGCAATAACCAGCCCAAAGCTGTTAAAGAATCGCCCAACCTGTCCACCCATGAAAACAATAGGCAGAAAAATAACCAAGAGGGACAAAGTGGTTGCGGTAACAGCCATTGCGATTTCAGAAGTGGCTTGACCAGCAGCTTCAAGCGCTGACCTTTTCTTTTCTTCCATATACCTGAAAATATTTTCATGAACCACTACGGCATCATCAATCACAATCCCCACCGCAAGAATCAAGCCAAGGATCGTCATGTTATTGAGGGTGAGCCCAAGCATATCCATAAGCGCAAAAGTTCCAGCAATAGATGCGGGAATAGATAAAGAAGCAATCAAAGTAGTGCGCCAATCACGGATAAAAACAAGAATTGTTAAACTCACCAAAAAAACCGCCATTGCTCCATGGCGTTTTATTTCCTCGATTGCACCGCGAATAAATCGTGATTGATCTCTGATGGTTTCGATCCGAATGTCAGCGGGAAGACCAGCCATAAGTTCATCGAGCCTAGCCCGAACTCTATCAACAATTTTAACTGTGTTCGCTCCGGTTTGCTTTTGCACAAATAATGTGACCGCATTTCCACCCGATGAAGGATCGTCTATTTTGTTTTCCCCAAGGCTCCATAGCCTACTTAAATTATGAGGCTCTTCGTAAGAATCTTCAACCCGGGCAACATCTCCAATCCGTACTGGTTGACCATTTCGTGTGGTAACGATCAACTGTTTAATATCTTGGACGGAAAGTACTCTTCCAATGGTGCGCAACGAAAGCTCCAGCTTACCTTGATCCACCTTACCACCCGGAAGTTCCTGATTCTCCTTAAGAAGGGTATTACGAACCTCAGCAATTGAAATACCCGGATATTTCAAAAGCCTATTGGGATCAACCGTTATTTGAATCGCCCTCTGCCTGCCACCCACTATTGTTACCGACCCCACTCCGGTAAGAGTCTCAAGATTTTCTTTAATAGTTTTCCTGGCAATTTGAGTTATTTCCCGTAAATCACGCTTCCCAGATATAGCTAATGAAATTACAGGGGCGGCACTTATATCAAATCGGTCAATGATCGGGGTATCTGTATTTAAAGGTAATTGATTCAAAACAGATCGAACCTTTGCTTCAATTTCTTCAGCAGCGATCTGACCATTTTTTTCAACTCGAAATTGAACCACAACCGTTGATATTCCCTCTTTAGTCGTGGAACGTAATTCATCAATACCAGCTACGGTGTTTACTGTTTCCTCAATAAGCTTGGTGATGTTGGTTTCCATTTCTTCAACGCTTGCGCCCCGAAGAGTTGTGGTAATAATCACAACAGGAATATCAACATCAGGGAAAAGATCAACACCCAAACGAAAGTAAGAAAAAATCCCAAGAACAATGGGTGCCGCCATAAGCATGGCAGTAAAAACAGGGCGTCTGATACATACATCCCAAATTGCCATTAGAGATCTTTATTTCCTTCATTGGTAGAGGGAACGGAGGATCTGATTTTAATAGTTGAATTTTCAGCAAGGCTGTTTTGGCCAGAAATTACAATAAAATCTCCAGCCTTAAGATCGCCTGAAACTTCAACCCAATTTTCGATCAGGTTTCCCGTGGAAACAGGCAGGCGTTGGCCAAGTTTGACTTCAATCTGCTTGACTTTATCACCTTCCACCCGAAAAACCTTGGTGACTCCAGCAAAGCTTACGACCGATTCCTCAGGTACAGTAAGAACATTATCAACCTTATCTACCTCAATTAAAACCTTGGCAAAAAAACCAGGCTTAAGTTCCCGGCTGACATTAACAACAACTATTTCAAGCTGAAAAGTTCGGCTTAAAGGATCAACAGTCGGATAAATACGAGCTATGGACCCACTAAATATTTTCCCAGGATAAGCTTCAACACTTATGCTTGCTTTCTGGCCTAGCTTCAGTTGCGACAATTCTTTTTCGGGCAAGGAAACCTGAAGTTTTAGAACTCGATCGAGAGTGAGCCTGAATAATGGCTCAGCCGGATTCAAATGAACCATTTCCCCCTCACTGATACCTTTGCTGTAAACAATCAACGGTGTCTTTCCGTTTAGCGAAGAAATAAAGGTTGCGTAATCAACACCGCCAGGGTTTTGCAATACAGGGACTAAAATCCTGGCATCTTTCAACTTCTGCTCCGCAGTGGAAAGAAGCGCCTGCTTATACCGGATATTGGCTAACGCAGCATTAACATCAAGAATTGCATTATCAAGATTAACCTTTGCGACCTTAGATTCTGTTTCAGACTGTTCCCGCTCTTCAACAGAAGATGCTGTTCCAATTCTTCGCAGTCGATCAAGCTTATTAACAGCATTTTTTTCTAAAATCGCAGCCTTGGCTACCATTGGAAGATTCGTGACTACAAATTTTTCATCAGGCAAATTAGAAAGCCCGAGTTTTGCCATTTCTAATTCTAAAGATTTTTTTGCTTCGTTTACCACAAGTTTCAAATCTGTTTCATCAATCAAAAGCAAAGGATCACCTGGATAAACTTCATCACCTACATCGTGAAAAACTTTGCTGACACGACCTTCAACTTTTGGGATAATCGCTATGGTTTCTAACCCCTTAAACGAACCAGTAGTTTTTAAATTTTTTGTAAGGGTTCTGGGAGCAACTTTCCCAACTGAAACAGGAACCAAAGCAATCGATTTTGAAGCGAAACCAGACTTGGCAGATTCAATTTTAAAAAAAAGGTCGGGTCGATATACTACTGTTAGAATAAATAACAGTGCCAACCAAGGAAAAAAGGAAAGAAATTTTTTGAATAAAGTTAGAAGCATAAAAAATTCCAGGCAGATTAATCAAACTCCTGCTGTTATTATATTTTTATCAAGGGAGAGTGTTAGCCACCAACTTGATTCGAGCGCAAATTGTTTAATAATCGAAAGATAAAACTGATCAACAGCAGGGAAAAGGCACTAAAAGCGGCGAGAATGAGTAAAACTTGAAATTCGAAGAAAATTGGTTGAAAGTAGGAAGCGAGAAATTTCCAGCAGTAAAAAGTAGCCACAGAAGAAATAGCCAGAGATGGACCAAAAGGAAAAGCTTGCTCGCCCTTACTAAAAAGTTGAAGAATACCGAAGAAAAAAGCAGGAATAACTGCAAGAAAAAAAGCTACAAAAACAAGCTGCCAACCCCAAAAAGCCCCCACCATCATCATAAGATCCGCATCGCCCAACCCCATCCCCTCAATACCCCGCCCCACACCATAGGTAAACCTAATTGCCCTTAGCAAAAAAGTTCCTGCTCCAATTCCAGCCAAGGAGGCAAGAAACCCATGCAAATATGGCCGAGAATCAAGCCAGTCAAATACAGGGTACCACAAGGGCCACGTCATTGATCCTTGAGGTACCTGGGGACTAACAGGCCAATCCTTGGCTAACAATAAAAGCTGGTTGGTAGATTGTATATCATCAGGGAAAGGCCAGGCCTGAAAAGTTGAAAAAACAAGACCGAAAAGAGTTCCTGTAATGGTTACTCCAAGCGGAATTTCCATTTTATCAAGATCCGTCAATGATGCAGTCAATAAAAAAGAAAGCAAAATCGCATGCGAAATAAAAGTCAACCAAACATTACCAGGAATCAACCCAACACCAATTTGATAAGCTTGAGATTCCACAATCCCATACTTGGGCACATTCCAAATAACATCCAAAAGAAAAACAGAAACAAACATCAAACCAGAAAATATTTCGATTAACATGTATCTAGAAGAAAAAGAGGACTTACATTTCCTGCACTTCCCCCACAAGAAAAGATAACTAAGAATTGGGATATTATCAAACCAAGCTATGGGTTTAAAACAACTAGCACAGTGCGACCCAGGCCAAAAAACACTTCGCTCACTATTAAGCCTAAATACACAAACATTGATAAAACTTCCAACACAAGCACCCGTAATGAAAATAAAAAAAGCCCAGATTAATAAAGAAAAAGCCATCAAAACTCCAATGTATTCAACGCTTTAAGATCCGCTGCAATCTTCTTGGCCAGCTCAACGGGCGTCTGCTCATCAACGTTGCAACATATTTCAGAGCTTTGCCTGTAAATTGGGGTGCGAATTTCCAAAACAGCTTTAACTTCAGAAAGAATATTAGCTTGGGGATCTCCCTCAATTTGCTGGGTCAAGGCTGGTCTGTTCTTACCAGCAAGTTTGTCTTCCCAAATACGATTGGCAAGAACATTTTGATCAGCCTGCAACCAAACAACCACACCATTCATCCCCATGATTTTACGATTTTTCTTTCCAAGAATAACACCGCCACCCGTTGCAACAACCTGCTTGGAACTGGAAGCGATCCTTTGCAAAGTAGCATTTTCCATTATCCGAAAAGCTGGCTCACCATCGATCGCAAAAATATCAGCGATACTTCTTCCGGAACTTGCTTCAAGAAATTGATCCGCATCTACAAAAGACCAGCCTAATTCTTGAGCAAGGAATTTCCCCACGGTAGATTTTCCACAACCTCTTGCCCCGATCAAATAAACATTTTTCTTAAGCATTAGAAAGCAACTTCCTGTTTATATCTTTTTTCTTCGCAACTTTTCCAATACAGTTTTCCTCATCACATCTAAAGGTGCATTAAATGATGTAAAAAGATTGAATTGCGCCGCAGCTTGATAAACAAACATCTCAATGCCATCAATCACGATAGCCTTTGCCTGCGCTGCATCTCTCAAAAACCGGGTTTCAATTGGATTATACACTGTATCAAACGCAATATGATTTTCGGTGAAGCAATTAGAATCCCAAGGCGAATCATTCTCGTTCGGGTGCATTCCCACGGATGTACAATTCACCAGTAATCCTGATTTAAAATCATGCCTTTGATTCCATGAAACAATTCCAACACCAGCTTCCGAGGCAAGTACTTCTGCTCTTTCAGCGGATCGATTGCAAACTTTAACAATACAGCCTGCTTTTTTAAGTGCAAATACTGCGGCACGGGCAACGCCCCCTGCTCCAAGAATCAGCACTTCTCTTTTATCCAGCGTTTCTCCCAATTTATTCTTTATTGCTGCAATAACACCAGTTGCATCTGTGTTTTCAGCATGAAAACCATTACTGGTTTTAACCAAAGTGTTGGCTGCACCTATTTGTTTCACCAAATCAGAACTCGTCGTAGAAAAACTAAAAGCTTTTTCCTTGTGCGGAATCGTAACACTAAAGCCCATGACAGGTATCGTTTGATACCCTTCTATGGAAGTTAAAAAATCAGATGCGGAGATATGAAAAGGTAAATAAACTCCATCGTAACCCAATACCTTGTAACTGGCATTATGGATCGCAGGGCTCAAACTATGACCAATAGGATCACCCATCACGCCAAAAACATTGGTCTGGTTCGATAAACTTTTAATGTCATATACTGAGATAAAATCTTTGAAAATGGGTATCCCAGGTGCGTTCACCAAATTATCTGAAAAATTCGCATACATCCAAGGGCTATTCTTGATCAAAGCTAGGACTCTGGAGGGAAAACCAATAGAACCCATGCAAAAAGCAATTAAGGGTATATTTGCACGCTTATATAAATTGAGAATTCTGACTGAATCAGAATTATTGTTGGCAAAACATGCAATTTTTACCAATTCTGGTCGCTTTACTTCAAAAGCTTTGTGCAACACATCAATATCTGCCGGGGTTTGGGCAAAATTATGATAACTGAGAATACGCAAGCAACCACTAACCGGGGGAAAATGTTGAAAACAATCCGCTTCCACATCGATTGCATTTGCCCCAAACTTTTGCGCCTGTTGCAACATGTTAATACGACTTTGCTCGTCTTTTACCCAAAGACCACCATCGATTTTTCTTCTGATGGTTACAAGAGTTGGACCGGAAATGTTTTTCAACAACTCCTCAACGAAAATCTCTTCCTCGAGAAAATCAATCCTTAGCTCTACCAGATCTGCACCTAAATCAAACGCTTGATTGCAAGAACGCACCATTTGATCGCTGGTTTTTTCAGCAATAACCGCACAAACACCATTTCGTAGCTTGTTTAATTTCATAAGGGAATGATGCTATCGTTTCACGCTATTATTAAAAAAATTCAAATTAACTCAAATCATTGTTTCTTAATTGCCTTAAAACATCCTAAAATAACATTATCTAGTGATTTTATGAATACTAAGGCTTTTGGGACATCTCCACTTATGGGAGTTTACGATAGAGACTATTACAAAACCAACTTCAATTCCTCTTTTGAAAAAGGATGGAGAAACGTAAGCATTTGTAAATGGCTTATAGGAATCAACATCTTCCTTTTCATATTACAAATCAGCACCCGAACTCCCTCCGGAAGTGGACTGGTCACAGACTGGCTTATACTAAATCCAAGCAAAGTAATCGATGGGGAAATTTGGCGCATCTTTTCTTATGCCTTTCTTCACAGTACAGACAGCCCTTTCCACCTTTTAATGAACATGCTGGTTTTGTGGATGTTTGGAAAAGAAGTTGAAGAAGTACTTGGCGCAAAAGAATTTCTACTTTTTTATTTGGCCAGCATAATAATTGGAGGAATAACTTTTATTCTCGGGTCTCAATTGGGGCTACATAACTCTCAGGCTGTTTGTTTAGGGGCTTCAGGTGGAGTAAGTGCAATTCTTATTCTTTTTGCATGTTGGTTTCCCAATCGCACCGTTCTTTTGTTTTTTATCATCCCCATGCCCATTTGGCTGATGGCGGTTTTATTTGTTGGGCTCGATGCCTTCAATCTCCTTTCTGGAAAACAAGGTTCTGTTGCAGTAGAAGTGCATTTGTCAGGCGCCCTGTTTGCATACCTTTACCATGCATTTCGCTGGAAACTGACTCCAAGAAAAATGCCTTCCATGCAGTTATTTAAACGAAAGCCAAATTTAAAACTGTATCAGGAAGAAGTACATGTATATATGCCCCAATATGAATCAAAAGAAATCAGTATGTCACAGGATATGTTGATTCGTGTGGATCAAATATTAGAAAAGATTTCGTTGAGTGGCAAAGATAGCCTTAGTGAAGAAGAAAAATCCTTTTTATACAAAGCCAGTGAAACAATCAAACGAAACAAGAATTAGGAGAAACCTCAATGGCAATGTACGAATTTAAGTGTAAAAAGTGTGCTGTAGAATTTGAACAATTGGTGTTTTCAGGAGAAACGGCGATTTGCCCGGGATGCAAAAGTACAAGTTTAGAAAAAAAATGGTCCCTTCCTGCCAGACCAGGCAATGAAACTAAGGCGGGTTTCCATGGTAAAAACAATGATTGTGAAACAAATTTGCCTCCTTGCAATCCTAACTGTTGCAAAATACCATCAAATATACGAAGATAGCTAAGCAAGGTTATAATGACCTAGTATGAATCACTTCTCTCCCGGTTTCTCTGGAATCTAACCAGAGTGAAAGGGAATATTTAATGCAGCTTATAACAACTGGTTTGTCATTAGAGGACGGAATGAACCGCAAGCTTACTGACCAAGAAGATCCTCTTCTATTAACCTTGGAAGAATCTAGCAAGCTAGTAGCACATACTCGAGACCCAGCGGAAACCTTGGAAAACATCGTGGAATTAATTTCCTCTAGATTCAAGGCTGATGTTTGTTCCGTTTATTTTCTTGAAAGCTCTGGCACCGAATTAGTTTTGGGCGCCACCGTTGGCCTTCGAAAAGAATCAATCGGTAAAGTCAAACTAAAAACCACAGAAGGATTAGTAGGTTTGGTGGCGGAAACTTTACGTCCAGTAATGGTTGCAAACGCTTTTTCACACCCACGATTTAAATACATTCCCGAAGCAGGTGAAGATCCCTACCTTTCATTTCTGGGTGTTCCCTTGGTGAAAGCGGGGGGACTGGTTGGTGTTTTGGTTATCCAAACCGAAGAATCCAGAAGCTTTTCCATTAATGAAATAAGGACTTTGGTTACAGTTGCAGCCCAACTTACCACAGTCGCTTCGGATGCCAGGCTTCTTTCCCAGTTAACTGCGGCTACCCATGAACCATTTTCACCTAGCGAAACAACTGCACCTGGGCAGGAATTACACGCTAGGCTATTAAGTCCGGGAGTTGGAGTGGGTAGAACTTATTCCATAGACAGCCTGGAGGAATGGCGCTCAACCACTGCTTTCAAACCCGCTGGATTGGAAATTGAAAAAGAGCGAATGGAAAAGGCGATGAGCCTTGCAAAAGAGGAGTTAGCAGCCATGGGTGTGCGGATAGCGCATCTAGTGGGGCAGGATCATGGTGCAATTCTCGATGCACAACTTATGATCTTGCAAGACAGGACGATTGAAAAAGATTTAATGACCTGCGTAATGGAAGGGATGAGTTCTGAAACCGCGCTGATTTCAACGCTGGACAAATATCTTGCTGCATTTCAGAAAATCAAAGCTCCCTTTTTCCAAGAACGCATTTACGATATCAAAGATGTTTTCCTGCGGGTGTTATGGAATTTAAGACCACAAAAATCAAATGGTGGTGCAACTCAACAGCGGATCGTTTTGATTTGCAAAGAAGCTTCCGTAATGGAGTTATTTGCAGTCAGCCCAGAAAAATTAGCCGGTGTCATTGTTGAAAAAGGAGGCCCAGAGTGCCATGCTGCAATCCTTGCCCGAGCACTTGGCATACCCATGATGCAAGTAAGCGAAGGCTTTCAGGATTTATTAATTCCAGGAAAAATCGTGCTAATTGATGGCCCAACCCAAACAATTTGCTTCGATCCAAGTGAAGCTCGGATTCATGCGCTTACGCAGCCTTTGGAAATGCCCGAATCCGTTTATCCCATTCAATTCAAGTCAGAAAAAATTCCCACCGTTTTTGTTAACATCAATCTTCTTTGGGAAGTACCCACTGCGTTGCATTTAGGCGCTGAAGGTGTAGGGCTTTTCCGTAGCGAGTTCATGCTTCTTGCAAGGCGAACCATCCCAACAGAAGAAGAACAATTTGCCATTTATTCCAAGTTGTTAAAAAACATGAAAGGTAAGCCCACTACCATTCGTACTTTTGATTTACGCCCAGATAAACTTGCCTCTTTTTCTGACATTGGTGGTGCAGCTTCCCGAGCTTACGACTGGCGCAAAGTGCTTGATTCACCCCCCCTGCAAAAACTTTTTTACGAACAAGTCAGGGCCATCATGCGTGCCGGGGTCGAAGGAAAACCCAAAATTCTCATCCCTCTTGTCGCTTCAACAGAGACACTAGATTTTGTCATGCAAACATTGCAAGATGCTCGAGAATCATTGTTTCAAGAAAAGCTGGATCATAATCCTGATCTCCCGCTTGGATTAATGGTCGAAACCGCAGCATCAATACCCATGATGCCTTTTTGGGCAGATAAAGCTGACTTTTTTGCGCTTGGCACCAATGATCTTTTTGCTTCGGTTATTGGTTTAGACCGAAATGAAGAAGCAGGGTCCTCCCAAGGCGACCATTGTCATCCCGGGTTTCTTAATATTTTATCTTCCGCAATTGATCACGCTCATGCTTCAGGCAAACCAATCACAGTTTGCGGGGAATTGGCATCAGACCCTTTGGGTGCGACCTTTCTTGCAAGTTGCAATGTTAATGCAATAAGTGTTTCGGTTCAAAGATTGCATTCTATTTTAAGGGTTTTAAACAGTATAAATGAAACATGCTTGAATGATTTCAGAACAAATTTCAAGAAATTGACAAAAGCATCTGAAGTCAGGGACATGCTTCTAAAATCAATACACCTTAAACCCCATTAAACTACCAAAGAAGAGAGGACTTGAACCTCCACTCCCTTGCGAGAACTAGCTCCTGAAGCTAGCGCGTCTGCCAGTTTCGCCACTTCGGCATGCAATACAATCCTAAGGCAAGAAACTTCGCCGTCAAGACACTATAGAGAATTATTCGGGAATTAAAGAGTTGGGAGGAGCATCGGAACCCGCCAAATCGCCATTATTTACAGCAACTTTTGGCAAAGGCGGTTGTGAAGTCGAAAAATCAGGATTGGATAATAAATTTAAAAAATCTGAAAGACAAAAAATATCACCTCGATCAGGGATCACACCTTTAGTTGATTTGAAATAAGTCTCAGGCCAAGATTGTTCCGGAAAGAATAATAGTCCGAGGAAATTAGCTTTAGCAAGTATTTCCAACTGAAAAAAATTGCCTTTTGAAACAGGGAAACAAGTTTCAAGCACATGCCTTCTATATACCCGAACTGGAAAAAAAGGATCAATATATCGTACGCCAAAGATAAACCAGAAAATCCAACTTTGAAAACGAGCCCAAAAGGAATCAGGTCCGGAAATACGATCAAAAGGAATGCATAAAAAAAATCTACCCAAGAAAGCTTTCAAAAAGAAAAGAAACCTCAAGATTAGGGGATAAAAATCCAGAACCCGAACAGCACCTGCAACATGACTTTGCTCGATGTTCTGCAACATGATTTTTATAACAGAAGGTTGGCAAAAGCTTGGTAACAAAGGTGCCACTACAACTATTTCATATGCGGAATACGCAAAACCAAGCCTGAAAGCATCTCCCTCCGATTGCGAACAAGATGGCAAAATTTTCAGATGGGCCAATACTTCACTACATGCATACTTCTCGGCTGCCAACTTTATTTCCAACAAGTCTTGTTCTCTCATTTCTTTACCAATGGGAGCAACTATGACTTCCACCTTATTTTCAATTGTTGCAACATAATCAAGCCATTTCTTAAGCCCGTGCTTTGATGCGGTCAAATCCTCAAGCTTTGCAAAAAGTAAAAAGCAAATGGAAGAACTTGATAACGGGGTAAAAGAATACTCTTTCATGCAAACTTCCGACGATAGGTATTAAGAATTATCCATTGAAACAATTTTAACAAAAACAAAGGGCCTGCTAAGTCCTTTTGTTTCTGATTCGTTTTTTGAATATAGAACATCAATTTTATATCTGGAAAACTTTTCCATCATTTCCTCAAGATTTTCAGGCGAAGTAAGCACAAATGTTTCATCTTTTGCAACAATTACTTTTTGGAGTTTTTCCCAACCAACAACTGTTTCCATGGGTTTTCCAACATGAAATGCAAGAGAATGTGCTTCAATGTTGAAAAACAACAGATTCTCGCCCGTTCTTTTACGGATTATTTTTGCTGCAGATTTCATTTCCCGCATCGGTTCCAACTTGGGAAGGTAGAAATCCACAAACCAAACCCAACCCATCGTACTTCCAACCAACAAAACCAAAATACTAGTAAAAAACATTCTGATCGTAAGAAACTCCTTCGACAAGCAGACTTTTAACGCATCAGAAAGGAAAACAGCTAAAAAGAGAGCAGCACCAGGATAAGCGGGTAATAAATAATCGGCACGTTTGTAACTAACCAATGATAGAATTAAAAACATGGTGAAAAACCAAATCAAACCAAACCAATGGAGGGAAGAAAGCTTGAACCGACTGGTACTAAAAACCGCAATAACCGAGCAATAAAAAATCGGAGACCATGGAACGAAATCTATAAAAAACTGATAAACATAAAACCAAGGGGGATGAGATCGTAAGGCCCCATTTCCCATCGCTCTAACCCAATGGTGATACCCAAAAAAGACCTCAAAAAACTTTCCATCACTTTGCTTGTTAATCCAGTAAAAATACAAGCAAGACAAAAATATTACAGCAGACAATCCGAAAATCACTCCATATTCTTTGATTCCACGCAACAAAAGTGAAAATCGCAAAAGGATGTCCTTATTCTTTTCCTTTTGAAAACCATCAAAAAAAAACCAGAAGGCAAATATCGGTAAAATTAATACCAATGCAGGCAGGCCTTTCATTAAAACTGAAATTAACATCGAGATATAAGTTAATAAAAGAAAGATTAGTTTCACTTTCCCGTCAGTTTTGCCAGCTTGATAAAAAGCAAGCACTGAACTTGTAGTGAAAAACGACATAGTCATATCTATACGGCCGATTCTTGCCAACCATCCAAAATGAATACAAGTAAGCAGAATAGTCGCCCCTAGGATTCCAGCATTTAAATCATGGTTTTTCCAAAGAAATAGAAATAGCAAAACAATAATTCCAGAAGCTGCAATTGCTGAAGGCAATCGCACGGAAATCGCATCAACCTCTGCAGCCCGAATGCAAGAAACACCTGCAACCAACCAATAATAAAAAGGTGGCTTTTGGAGATCCTCAGATCCATCATATATTTTGGGAAGTAGTTTAGCAGTGCCATCCAGAATGCTATTGGCGTTCATCGCAGCACGAGCTTCATGGCTGCTCCAAAAATCACGAGTGGCAAAATGATGAAAGAATGCGAAGTAGGCAGAAAATGAAAAGAGCAGAAAAACAACTACACTCCGCAAAATAAAGGAAAAACCTTCCGTATGGTTTTGTAAAGCTCTACCCAGCAATAAACGAACACCTTGCGAGACCATATTGCATCAGGCAGAAAGCCTTTTCCCGTGAACTTCAAACATTCGCTGATAAGCAGTACAATTTTCAATCAACTCTTTATGGGTACCAACTGCGGATACAACGCCACCATCAAGAACCACAATACGAGAAGCTATCTCCAAGGTGTTTAATCTGTGGGTGATAACAAAAGAGGTTCGCCCTTTAAGAAAATCTCTCATGACCTGATGAATTAAAGCTTCGCTCTCGGGATCGGATTGGCTTGTAAATTCATCAAGGATGATAATTGCTGGATCGCGCAGAATTGCTCGAGCCAAGGCAATCCTTTGTTTTTGCCCACCAGAAAGTTTATTACCAGATTCACCAGCCATGGTGTCATAACCTTTGGGAAGATTAAGAATAAAATCATGAGCAAAAGCCTTCTTTGCTGCAGATTCAATGCTGGCTTTTGTCGCCCCCCTGGTTCCATAGGCAATATTGTTATAAATGGTGTCATCAAAAAGAACGGTTTCCTGGGTAACTACACTGATTTTTTTGCGCAAGCTACGAAGATTAATATTTCGAAGATCTTCTCCGCCTAGAAAAATCGTACCATGATCTGGATCATAAAATCTCGGGATCATGCCCATGAGTGTGCTTTTTCCGGAGCCATTATGCCCTAGAATTGCTATCGTTTCCCCTTCATAAATCGAAAGATTAATATTAGTAACAATTGGCCTACCCGGATCATAACTAAAGCAAACCCCTTTAAATTCTATCAAAGGTTTCTCAATCTCTGCCATTTTCATAGGCATATCACCATGCCTGGAACCGTAATCCAAGCATAAGCCATGTTCACTTTTAATAAAGGCGGGGCCCTCACAATTCGCACCTACCCTAGGTTGTTTATCCATAAAAAAGAAAATACGATCAGAGGCAGCACAGCCCGATTGGATTTTGGTAAAAACGCTCGACAATTTGCGCACCGGATCTGCGATTGCAGCAAGAAGAACATAAAGTTGTAATAAACTCTCGGGTTCAATCGGGTGCTGACTCATACGCATACCAAAAAGCATTGTTTCATGTTTTAAAACAAGAAATGAACCTGCAAGTAAAGCACCGACCACTGCAGCAACACCCAGCAACTCAATAATCGGACCTGCACAGGCATCAATATTAACCACAGTCATCGACTTTAAATAATAATCATAAGTGGCAGCCCTGAACCTACGGCGCTCATATGGCTCCATGGTATATGACTTAACCAACTTAATGCCTTGAAAAGTTTCCTGAAGAATTTTGTAAATGCTAGACATTCTTTCAAGCAGGCGCCTGGTAGCCTGCTTCATGAGTCGACCAATTTTTCCGAGAATGAACGCTGCCACCGGAACCAAAATCAAAAACAAAAGAGTCAATTGCCAGCTGATGCAAGCAGCGAAAATAACACAACTTATGGCACGTAATGGTTCTGCGATGACTTTCCCAAAAAGTGTTTTCAAACCTGAGCCAACGGACTCCATATCGTTTGTAAAGCGAGCCATCAACTCGCTGGTGCCCTGCTCTCCAAATTGATCAACATCCAAGTGAACAACATTACGATAAAATCGATTACGCATATCGTATAAGGATAGGTTAACAACACTCCCCACAAGGGACTCTTGGAAAAATTCAAAAATACATTTAATGAAAACACCAATCATTACAAAACCGAGCACATAAGCAAGGGTGGTGAAACTATCACGAGGCAGATAAGCGTAGATATATTTATGCGCAACCAGATACCAATCCATCTGTTTACGGGCATAAACCAGTTTGCTTTCAACCTTCACGAGCGCATGGGTATGCTCCCTGCGTTGCTGTTCAACAAATTTATTAAGCTGCAACTTCTCAAGTTCTTTAGATTTTTCGTTCAAGGCATCCGAGACCGCTTCAATTTGTTCAATCTCTTTGTTGCAATTTGCAATGCAAGAATCCACCCATTCATGAGGACTTTGATCATTATTCAAGAGCTTTAGAACGGGATAAATGGAAGTAAAATTAAGCCCCCAAAGAACGGCAGCAAAAACCGCACAAAGAATTGAAATAACCAACCTAATTCGATAAGGCCAAGCATAACGCAGAGCTCTAAGAAAATTCTTCATGGAAAGACCGATCCTTGGTCAAATGCCAAATAAATCCCACTGATAACTAAATGTAAGTAGCAAAAATTGACTCAAATTAACAAGACATGTTCAGGAAAGATAAATTTCCATTCTTAATCAACTTTGCTGTTCAGAAGCCAAAGGAGCTGCATATTGCCGAAAAAATCGGCATTATCGTTACAAACCATGAAAAGCCCCATGCAAAACTCAATTTGACCATTTTGTTTATTTATTCCAATTTGACAAGCAGGGTGATTATTGTTTACATTCGAATGGTTATTGTTTTCGCAAGGCTTATTGATGAATGAGTGAAATATTATGGTTTATCAAACAAATTCGAGACCATTGGGTACCCTGGCCCAACAAATTGTAGATTTAAACAATCAAATTAGTCTCGCCCAGCCTAGAACCAAAAGAAAAAACAAAGGCCTGAAAGAAATGGAGTTTCTTACTCTATGCCACCTTCGGAATAAAGATTTAATGAATGTTGGAGATATTCAGAAGTTGTTAGGAGTGCTACCGGCACAGATGTCTCGAATTATTCGTTCTCTTGAAAACCGAGATATTGCATTAATTTCTTGCAGTATTAACACTTTAGATAAGCGAAAAATTGATGTTATTTTAACGGATGCTGGAAACAATGCCTTTGAGAGCCACCAAACTACCCGAGTAAGTTTTGTCCAAGAACTGCTGCAAAAGTTAAATGATGAAGAAATTGATGATTTAAAAAAGCTTGTGGATCGACTAACGGATTTAATCATTGAAAACTCAAAAAACCACGAAAGTTTATCCAACGTTTGAAAACACCCCCTCTTTTTTTAACACTTAAAGTATCTTGTGCATTTTCGGCAATTATTTTAGATAACTATGCAATTTTAAGTTTACATCTTACGATAAGTCTTGCATTTTATAGGATATATATCATTCTAGGGCTATTGTTTGGTTAATCTATTTTGATTATATGACGATTAATGCAAGTAAGTATGCTAATGGAACTAGTGGTATCTAAGGGGTTCTCCATGGAGAAATGGTTATGTTGGGGATCCATGGGGGCAGCAGGGATAGTTTTATTATTGTTTATCCTTGATATTGCTATCGGTCTGCCCTTTGGCCGTTCAAATATTGTCGTAGATGCAATTGCAATTATTTGCAGTATTGCCGTTCTTTTATTGTCTTGGGATGCCTTCAGAGATTTGGGTTAGACAATTTAAAATCTAAAGTCTTTTAGCATATCTTATTTTTGACCAATCGTTAACCATTTCTTCAATCATTCCCTCGGTGGTAAAGTTTTTAGAACTAAGGGCATTACCCCACCCTAATTTTTTCACCTCTTCCGATGTAAGCGGACTAATTGCAACAACTTTGGTTTTTCCTGCAAGAATTCCTTCAGCAACAGATTCCCCCAATGAATCATATAGCGCTCTAGCACTGTTTGAGCTAGTTACCGCAACGTAATCCAGAACAGTGTTTGACAGCATCGATTTAATATTAGCAATTTGTTCTTGTGGAGCGGGGGTTTGGGAATATACATGCAGATCTGTAATCTGACAGATTTTGGATAATTCTTGGCTAAGTAACGGCCTACCTTCCTTGGCCCTAGCCAGAAGAACTTTCCTACCTTTGACCAAAGGAAACAAGGCTTCAATTAAACCCTCAGCATCATGTCTAGGGGGAATCAGATCTGGATAAATATGAAATGTCTTTAAAGCAATCGCGGTAGAGGGGCCAATACAAGCAATTTTCAAATTTAAAAGAGTCCGGATATCAAAACCAAGTTGCAAAAATCTTTGCAGAAATTTCTCGACACCATTGGCGCTTGTAAACACGAGCCAATCAAAAGTAGATAGGTTCTTTATTTCACCATCAACAAGACTCCAATCCTCTGGATTTTTGATAATCATTGAGTCAAACTGAAAAACATTCGCACCTAGATTCTTCAGCTTGGCAGAAAAGTCAACTCCCTGCCCTTTAGGTCTTGAAATCAAGACCGAAGCATTGCCCAACGGAAGCTTATTACGCCACCCCCAAAGGCCAAGATGGTTTGCAGCGGAGCCAATAATAATAACAGCGGGCGGGGCAAAATTTTCTTGGACAACAAGTGTGGTTAAATTGCCAAGAATGGTATTGGCTTGTTTTTGCTGAGGCAGAGTAGTGTCTGAAATGATGGCAACGGGTGTTTGCGGGTTCATCCCTTGTTCAAGTAAATTCGACTGAATGACTTGCGCCCTTTTCACCCCCATATAAAAGACCAAAGTACCCGGAAATTTTGCAATTTCTGGCCACTGAAGAAAACTATCGGGTTTGCCCGCTTTTTCATGCCCCGTAATGAACGCCACTGCGCTAGAAAATTCTCGATGCGTAAGAGGAATACCAGAGTAAGCACTCGCCCCAAGTGCAGCGGTAACACCGGGAACAATTTCAAATGCAATGCTCTTAGCAATCAGGGGTTCGATTTCTTCGCTACCCCTGCCAAAAAGGAGTGGATCTCCACCTTTAAGGCGTGCAATTTTCAGTCCCTTGAAGGCATTGGACACCATTAAATTGACCAAGACTTCAATTCGTTCAGGATGGCAACCTGGCAGAGATTCAGCGCAAATTTTGGGAGTTTCGTCAGGAAGAAGTTGCAAAATTTGAAAAGATACCAGCCTGTCGTAAATAATTAAATCAGCATCATTTAATATTTGCTGCCCACGAACGGTAAGCAAGCCTGGATCCCCCGGGCCTGCCCCAATGAAATAGACAAATCCATTCACAACTTCACTCAAATTGAAACTCACTTGAGAGCTGAATAATCTTACACACCAACCATCTCGTCAGGTTCTGGAACATCAATTCCATAATCAGGCCTAGAAGGTGAAATTTTGCACATAAAAATGCCTAATTCGTAAAGAAGACTCATTGGGACCCATAAGAAAAGCATGCTGAACGCATCCGTGGATGGAGTTGCGACAGCGGCAAAAAGCGCCATTGCAAACCATGCATATTTTCTGTTCTTTTTAAACATTTCGACATTCATAATGCCCAGTCTTTCTGCAAACACCATCACTAATGGAGTCTGAAAAGAAAGACCAAAAACAACTGGCATGAAAATTGCAAAACTAAGCCACTCGTTCAGTCGTAAATCTGGTTTTAGCCCAAGCCATTCGTTGAACCACAAAAGAGCCTCAATAGCTTTGGGAATCACAAAAAATTCACAAATAAAGACACCGGATAAAAACAAAACAATACTGAAAGGCAAATAGACATGCACAAGTTTTTTCTCATGCGGATACAACCCCACTGCCACAAAAGACCAAACTTGAAAAAATATCCACGGACTCCCAATCACAATTCCGCACACGATACAAACCTTAAAATAAACCATGAAGGCTTCTTGAACACTTAATGTACTCATGGCATCGAAATCCCCGATTTTTCTTTGGGATTCACCCATTAAAGCCGATTCTTTAAGCGGTTCTTTGTGGGAAACCCAAAGAGTAACCGTTTCATTTTTCAGCTTTTCTTCCGACAAATCCGCTGGGGGCTTAATTTCGCTGATTGTCTGGGATGGGCCACCTTTAAAAAGCGCTTCCAACTGGGCTCTGGAAAATATCAAACCAGTAAATTCAGTCGGTTTATTCAACTCAACCAAAGTTGAATCTGTACCATTGTCCAATTGCTCCCGAACCAACGCAACCCTTCGTTCATAAAAATTTTTAAGCTCTGACTTCACAGGCAAAGTAATAAAATCAACAACATATTTGCCAATAAAAAAACTAAAAATAAAAGCAACAAAAAAGCCCTTGAAGGCATTTATTAAATGCGAACGCAAATCTTCAAGGTGATCACCAAAAGACATCCTTGTGTCAGCAAAGAAATCTTCAGGATCTGGTGCTTTGTTCAAAGCCATATAATCCAACCCCAACTATTCTGTAAACACGCCTTCTATCAATTTACATAAACACAAAATATTAGCCATTATCTATTTAAGAGACTGGCATTGCCATTGCTAAGTTTAAAGTTTATCAGGCAATTTGCCGATTAAATCTTAAAGTTTAATTATGTAAAGTTTAAGGATTAAACGGGCCGGTAAAAAAAGATTAAACGAGCTATGAAAAAGGTTGCCATGTACACAAGATTATTCGTATTTTTAGCATTAGTAATGGCTTTAGGCTGCAGGAACCTTGAAGGCCCCAAATATCATAAGGAGCATCCTGAGAAGATCGACAGTGCGGCTTATAATATCGAAGAACAGAAAAGGCGTGGCAGAGAATTGATCGCATTGCCCGATGCAAGCCAAAATGTTGCCCCAAAAACTGGCATAGAAACATACGGACCGTCAGGAAGGTGGTAGAATAAGGTATAGTTTAAAATGGGAACTAACATGAAAAATACCTTATTTGCCTTTTTCCTCCTTTCGTGGCTATTTACCCTAGGCTGCCAATCAGTTTCAGAAAAAGCAGCATCTGTTCAACCATTGGCAGAAAACGCCCCGGTTCCACCTTACCAAGACTTGTTATCCCGTGCTCGCAACCAGTCATCGGTGGCAACAGAATCTTTTTTCATTAATAACTGGGCAGAACTAGAAGATGCAGCAAAAGGTCTGGAGCAGACATCAAGGTTGATGTCAAAAAGTGGGGATATGCCAGAAAACAAAAAAGAAGCAATTCTAGCGGCATCATCCGATCTAAATCGAGAAGCAGCGAAATTGAAAGAAGCATGCAGAACAAAAAACGAGGCGGAAGTTAATACACAACTTCAGAAGATCACTTTAAAAATACGGGAACTAAGAATTAATTAATCAGCCATTTCATCAGATTGCATAGAAGCAAACAAACCTCCACCAAATTGCGAACAAAGCCTGAGATGATCAAGGGGGGAAAGAGTTTCCGCCCTTAATTCGCCTTTGATATCAAGAAAAACAAGCTTGGCGTCAATCTCTGCTTTTGAAAGCTTATTATCAGGCATTGATAAAAGCGCACCCCGTAAATTTTTCCTACGATGAACATACAATCCTCTTAGGAAATTTCGAAAACAAAGTGGGCCATCCTCAGGACTCACCCCTTCAAAAATGAGCTTACTTCTAAGCAATGGGCATGGCTCAATTTTAATAATCGCAGAGTCAACCTTGGGTCTGGGCCAAAAAGCTGCGGGAGAAATCCGTCGCACTATTTCCACATTAGCAAGGCTTTGAAAAAGAATCGGGAGTGCTCCAAAATCCTTACTTTTTGGTTTTGAAATGATTTTTTCAGCAATCTCCAACTGGACCATTGCAACGATTTTAGTGGGTGGGGTCCTGCTAATCAGCAAATTACTCATCACGGGGGTTGCAACCGCATAAGGAAGATTAGCGACCAATTTATAGCCAGAAATACCCGGCATTGAAGTAATCTCTGCAAGTTTTTCGATGACTTGCGGCTGAATCTGATTCTTACCTTTTAAAATATCACCCCGATGGAGAAAGAATCTACGCCGTTCAATCACCGTTTCTTCTGTTAATTTTTGAAAAGCAGGATCCAACTCAACACTTAAGAGAAATCCCGCAGCCTCCACCAATCGATTAGAAAGACTTCCAGTACCACTCCCCACCTCCAAAACAGCATCGGAGGGCTGCAAATCAGCACTATTAACAACAAGATCCATTAGGTTTAGATCGATGAGAAAATTCTGACCCATTTTGTTTTTAGGCCATATGTTTCTGCTTTTTAAAAGTTCAGTCAAATAGGACTGAGTCTGCCTGGGAGGAATATCATAAAGATTCATCGATTACTTTTTACCTTTAAAAAACAGTTGGTAGGCCCGCATGGCATATTTTGCAATCATATCTGTTTCAATGTTAACCATATCCCCAGGCTTTTTGAGTGCAAGGGTTGTCATTGCAAGTGTATGCGGAATCAAGGCAACGCTGAATTTATCCTTTTTTACCTGAACTATGGTTAAACTAACACCTTCTACGCAAACAGAACCCTTATCTACTACAAAAGGTTTAATCGAATCTGGAAGCGAAAACCAAACATCCACCCATGGGCCTGATTTTTCGATTTTCAAAACCTCAGCAGTGGTATCGACATGGCCTTGAACAAAATGACCACTAAAATCGCTACTCGCAGAAACAGGTTTTTCCAAATTTACCTTCATGCCAACACGAAGGACAGCGAGATTAGATTTTTTAAGAGTCTCTGGCCCCACTTCAAAAACCGCTTGGTTACTCTTTTGGGAAATCACAGTTAGGCATACGCCATTTATCGCAATGCTAGCCCCAATTTTTATTTTTTTAAAAAAATCATCGTGCGAAATTGAAAGCGATATCCCTACGCCCTGCGATTTTACAGCAGTCACCGTCCCCAAGGATTCTACGATGCCAGTAAACATTTGCATTGCCAAAAAAAAGAGACGAAAAGAAGTGGCCTAACGGTGGTAATAATCTTTAGCACTAGCTTGTGAAGAGTCGGCCATATTTCTACGAAAGGCAATATAAAATATTTGCCTGGCGGGGAAATTCAGGGCATAAATCCAAAATATAAGAATAGCAAGCGACTCGGGAACAAAGTAAACCAATGGAGCAATCAACGGTAAAGCAAAACACCATCCAAAAATCACTTTCTTACGTAAAATGTGTTTTGTTAGGTGGGGATAAGAAAAAGGCGAAACCATAAGTAAAGCTACAATTACCGCACCAAATACGGTCCACACACTTACCACATTCTTAGCCGTTATAAAATCAAACCCTGGAACTTCAATCGATCCATAAGAACGTATCAGTGCCAAACTGGCAATACACCCCCCAGCAGCAGGCGATGGTAATCCTTTAAACCTTTTGAAAGACCCTGTTTCCAAATCAGTATTTTCAAGGTTGTATTTCGCAAGCCGAATAATAGCACAGGCCATAAAAAGACCAGCAATACAAGCAAAAATATTCCGAACCAGAAAACTTTCCCAGTCCTGACCTAAGCGAAGAATTAAAAAAGCTGGGGCCGCTCCAAAGCTAATCGCATCACACAGACTATCAAGCTGGCCACCAAAATCACTGGTCACCTTGACTAATCTTGCTAGCATCCCGTCTAGCACATCAAAAATCATGGCAAGAAATATCATACCGGCAGACCAACGTAACAATACAGCAGCGGAATGATCATCTTGAACAGAAAGATCTATTTTTGCGGCGATTACAATAGCAGAAAAACCGCATATGGCATTTCCAAGGGTAAATAAATTGGGGATTAATTTAAGTATTGAGTGCAAAGCACATACCTACAAATAAAATTAAAGAGCAAAAACATAAATTTATTGTAACTTATGCCAACAACGATTTCTACAAAGAAACTTGGAAAAGTAAAACAAATACGGCCTAACTTTGCTCAAGTCAGGCCGTAAATATTACCCAAATTTGCTGACCTTTAAGTCCCGTGCTCCCAGCCTGTCATGTACTTCTTTTGCTCTGCGGTTAGTAAATCAATTGAAATCCCCATGGACTCCAATTTATGAATCGCAACATAGCGCTCGACTTCCAAAGGTACATCAATAACCTTGTTGGCCAATTTACCTTTATTTAAAATGCAAAATTCAGTTGCAAGCGCTTGAGTTGCAAAACTCATGTCCATTACACTTGGTGGGTGTCCTTCAGCGGCTGCAAGATTTACAAGCCTGCCCTGCCCAATTACATATATCTTTTTACCATTCTTAAGCTGGTATTCATCAACATTTGGCCTTACTTCGCTTAAAACAGAACTAGATTGAGCCTTCAAAGCAGGCAACTCCAATTCGACATCAAAGTGACCGCTATTACAAACCATTGCACCATTTTTCATCTTGGAGAAATGTTCTCCAATAATTACATGCGCATTGCCGGTAACTGTAATAAAAATATCACCAACTTCAGCAGCCTTTGAAATAGGCATTACTTCAAAACCATCCATCGCTGCTTCCAAAGCACGAATTGGGTCTACTTCAGTTACTACAACCGAGCTTCCCATTCCTCTGGCGCGCTGGGCAACTCCTTTGCCACACCAGCCATACCCACAAACCACAACTTTTCTACCCGCAAGAAGTATATTCGTTGCACGTACAATGCCATCCAAGGTACTTTGGCCTGTGCCATAGCGATTATCAAAGAGGTGTTTTGTTTGGGCATCATTCACAGAAATAACTGGGAATTGAAGAACACCATCTTTTTCCATTGCACGAAGGCGATTTACACCCGTGGTGGTTTCTTCCATGCTTCCCACAATTTGGTCAAGAATTTTTCTTCGGTTTTCGACAGAGTGCTTTTCAGCCCACTTCTTTACTTCAGGATGAACCTCATCCAAACGATTCAACGCCATAAAAATGAGTGCAGATACAAGATCTGCTCCATCATCCATGGTAACATGGGGACTATGTTCCAATGCTGCAACTATATGCTTGTAATAAGTGTTATTATCTTCTTCACGAATCGCAAAAACGGAAATACCAAAATCATGAACCAAACTGGCAGCGACATCATCTTGGGTACTTAAAGGATTGGAGGCAATTAGAACGAGATCAGCACCACCAGCTTTCAATGTTCGGGCAAGGTTTGCAGTTTCTGCAGTAACATGCAAACATGCGGACATTCTTAGCCCTGCCAAGGGCTTTTCCTTGGTAAATCTCTCACGAACACGAGCCAAAACTGGCATATCCGTATCTGCCCACATGATTCGTTTTTTACCCAACACCGCCAATTTCAAATCTTTTACATCACTTTTGATAGCCTTGCCCGTGGACATTTAAAACTCCTTTTACAACTTTAGTTAACCTAACTATTCATATGAATAGAGGATTTACTGTTCTTTTCGCAATAGAAAATCTTAAAATTATTGTATAGTTTGTAGGAATAAACCTTTTGACAACCTAAAAACATTTAAGGATAATGTGGTAATACCCCTGCAAACAGAACTTAAAATCCAGTTTTTTTTACCAAAAGTGATTTCAAAACAATTATCAAAGTTAACGGTTTCGCTACAATCTATAGGGACGGATTTTTATTTTAAGATTAGTTTTTTTAAATATCAGAGTTATTGAAATTCAGGACAATTCAACATTATGGCATCTAATTTTAATGAACAGTCATTTTCCACACCTTTACCACCTTTCCAACACGGTCTTTATGACCCTAAGTTTGAAAAAGATGCCTGTGGCGTAGGTTTTATCGCCAATATTAAAGGCATTAAAACCCATAACATCGTCAAAGATGGCCTGCAAATCCTTTTAAATCTCCAGCATCGTGGCGCTTGTGGTTGCGACCAGGACACCGGAGATGGTGCAGGCATTTTAATTCAGTTACCACATAAGTTTTTTGCTGATGTCTGTTCCCAAGCAGGCTTAAATCTCCCTGAACCAGGTTCTTATGGCGTTGCATTCGCTTTTTTACCCAAAGATTTAACAGAAAGAGCCGCATGCGAAAAAGCAATTGAAAAATTATGCAAAGAAACAGGACTGAAATTTTTAGGCTGGAGAGATGTTCCTGTTGATTCCAACAGCGTCGGCTGGTTGGCAAGGTCACAAGAACCCTTCATGAGACAAGCCTTCATTGGAAAAGGCTCAAAATCCATGAATCAGGAAACCTTGGAGACTAAGCTTTACGTATTTCGTAGAAAAGTTGAGAACTGGTCTTACGGTAACGCCCAACCTGGAATGCCTGCGCCAGTCTATTTTGCCAGCTGTAGCTCAAGGACTATTGTTTACAAAGGCATGCTCAAGCCTGATCAGGTTGACAAATACTTCCCTGATCTTCTTAATCCTTTTATGGATTCCGCTCTTGCTGTTGTTCATAGCAGGTATAGCACCAATACTTTCCCCCAGTGGAGTTTAGCGCAACCCTTCCGGTTTTTGGCACATAATGGTGAAATCAACACCCTTCAAGGAAATGTGCATTGGCTTAAAGCACGCTCTTCCATGATGCAAAACGAACGCTTCGGCAAAGACATTGAACATGTTGTGCCTTTGCCCTCTGACGGACTTAGTGACTCCGCTATCCTTGATCAAGGACTGGAATTGCTTATACAAGCGGGTCGAACACTTCCTCATGCTATTACCATGATGGTGCCTGAAGCTTACGAAGGCCAGCCAGAAATGGATTCCGCGAAAAGAGCTTATTACCAGTACAGTAGTTGCTTAACCGAACCATGGGATGGCCCGGCGGATCTTTGTTTTTCAGATGGAACTCTTGTTGGAGCCATGCTGGATCGGAATGGTTTACGCCCAAGTCGTTACATTATTACTGACGACGATATGGTGATTTTGGCAAGTGAAACAGGCGTGCTTCCCATTCCCGCTGAAAAGATATTGAAAAAAGGTCGACTGCAACCCGGTCGAATTTTTCTAGTTGACACCGGGGCGGGCAGAATCATCACCGACGAAGAGGCAAAAGAATTTCTTGCAAAGCAAGCACCTTACCTTGAATGGATTGAGCAGCATCATCTTACCCTCGAGAAACTTCCAGAAGTTGAAATTGAGGATGGTTTTGCCAAGGAATTCACCACCCTCTTGGAAAGACAACGTGCGTTTGGCTACACCCAGGAAGATATAAATCGTATCCTGCTTCCTATGGCAAAAGATGGTAAAGAACCCGTCTCCAGCATGGGGACTGATATACCACTTGCTGTATTAAGCAATCGCAGTCAGTTGCTTTTCAACTATTTCAAGCAGTTATTTGCCCAAGTAACCAATCCGCCCATTGATGCAATTCGTGAAGAAGTTGTCATGAGTACAGAATCGCTTCTGGGCAGCGAAGTAAATTTTTTGGGTGAAACCGCATTGCACGCCAGAATGCTAAGGCTTGAAACTCCAACCCTTACCGCCTCTGAATTGGAAAGAATCAAGCGCTGCAATATAGCAGGATTCGAAAGCAAGACCATCAAAACCCTATTCAAACGTAGTGAAGGCCCCTTGGGCCTCAAGCTTGCACTTAACCGGGTTCGAGAAGAAGCTTCCGCCGCCGTTGAGGCTGGTGCTACCATCATTATTCTCTCTGATCGCGGCGTAGACAAAGATCACATTGCTATTCCCTCATTGCTAGCTACCGCTGGCGTACACCACCATCTGTTACGCGGGGGGCTAAGAGGCAAGTGCGGGATTATTGTGGAAACGGGCGAAGCAAGGGAAGTTATGCACTTCTCACTTTTGATCGGTTATGGCGCTAGTGCAATTCATCCATATCTTGTATTCGAAACTTTTGAAGGTTTGAACACTGCCAACATGATGGTAGACAATAACGGTTCACCTCTTAGCTTGGGTTCTGCCGTTAAAAATTACATCAAATCAATTGACCAAGGCTTGCTCAAAATATTTAGCAAAATGGGTATTAGCACCCTCTTAAGCTATCGTGCTGCACAAATTTTCGAAGCTATAGGCATCGATATGGATGTAATCAATGAATTCTTTTTTGGCACGCCGAGCAGAATATCTGGGATTAGTCTCGAGATAATTGCAATGGAATCCATCTACCGTCATAGCTCTGCGTTTCCTGATGACAAGAATCTGGAAGAGCAAGAGCTGGATATTGGCGGGGAATACATGTGGCGCAGGCGTGGCGAACACCACATGTGGAATCCCGAAACCATCCAAAAACTGCAATATTCAATCACCAAGGAAAAGTATTCTTCTTACAAGGAGTTTTCTCAACTCGCAAGCGAAGAAGAAGAACACTTGTGCACGATTAGGGGACTTCTTGAAATTAAAAAATCGGCCAGACCCATTCCTTTGGAACTTGTTGAATCTGCAAAAGATATCGTCAAACGATTCTGCACCGGTGCCATGAGTTTTGGCTCCATCAGTAAGGAAGCGCACGAAACTCTTGCCATTGCAATGAATCGCATTGGTGGAAGAAGCAATACAGGCGAAGGCGGTGAAGACCCTGCAAGATTCAAGAAAGATTCCAATGGGGATTCCCGTAATAGTGCTATTAAACAAGTTGCAAGTGGAAGATTTGGGGTCACTTCGAATTATCTAGTCAACGCAACTGAACTACAAATCAAGATTGCACAAGGCGCAAAGCCCGGGGAAGGCGGACAATTACCAGGACATAAAGTGGATAACTTTATTGCCAAGACTCGTTACAGTACACCTGGCGTGGGATTAATATCACCACCTCCCCACCACGATATTTACAGCATCGAAGATCTTGCCCAGT
Source organism: Planctomycetota bacterium (assembly GCA_009920765.1). Taxonomy (GTDB): domain Bacteria; phylum Planctomycetota; class Planctomycetia; order Gemmatales; family Gemmataceae; genus UBA969. The sequence goes on from RFZJ01000018.1 coordinate 40,759, forward strand.
TGATATTTGATCTTAAAAATGCCAACCCTCACGCTGAGGTTTCGGTAAAACTGGTTGCGGAAGTAGGTGTTGGAACAATCGCTGCTGGCGTTGCAAAAGGCTTTGCGGATAGGGTTCTGATTAGTGGTGATTCAGGCGGAACCGGAGCTTCTCCTTTATCAAGCATCCGTCATGCCGGAATTCCATGGGAGTTGGGCCTTGCTGAAACTCAGCAGACATTAGTTCGAAATGGCCTAAGAGGCCGGGTAAGGGTACAAACCGATGGACAGTTGAAAACTGGGCGCGATATTATTGTTGCTGCTTGCCTAGGCGCTGAAGAATACGGATTTTCCACTGCCCCCCTAATCGCAATGGGGTGCATTATGATGCGTAAGTGCCACCTGAATACCTGCCCCGTAGGGATTGCAACCCAAGATCCGATTTTAAGGGCCCAGTTTCAAGGTACCCCAGAGCAAGTAATCAATTACTTATTCTTCGTTGCGGAAGAAGTACGCGAGTATTTAAGCGCCATGGGTTTCCGAAGTTTGGATGAAATCATTGGTAGAGCCGACCTTCTTAAACAACGCAAGGCTACTCATTGGAAAGGAAAAAATGTTGACCTTTCCTCCATTTTACAAATGCCTCCAGTTGCAGTTGGCACCCCAATACGTTGTGTTGAAAAACAATCGGATCGTATTGCAGACCAATTAGACTGGGAACTTATCAAAGTTTGCAATCCGGCAATCGAGAGAGCCGAAAGAGTTCAATATGAGTCTCCAATTGCCAACAAAAACAGAACTGTTGGCACTCTTTTAAGCTACTTCGTCACAGCAAAGCATGGGGAAGATGGATTGCCAGAAGACACCATTGATTTACAATTTAATGGTAGCGCAGGTCAGAGTTTTGGGGCATTCATCACCAAGGGCATCACGATGCGCGTGCGTGGCGACGCGAATGACTATGTAGGTAAAGGTTTGTCAGGCGGAAAGATTATTGTTTCGCCAACTGCTGACTCTAAGTTTATTCCCGAAGAAAACATTCTCATTGGCAATGTTGCCCTTTATGGTGCTACTGCTGGAGAAGCCTATTTCAGAGGAATTGCTGGCGAAAGATTTGGGGTCCGAAATAGCGGTGCCAAAACTGTCGTCGAAGGTGTTGGCGATCATGGTTGCGAATACATGACCGGAGGCGTTGTTGTTGTTCTTGGGAAAACCGGGCGTAATTTCGCTGCGGGCATGAGTGGCGGCCTTGCTTTTGTTTACGACATTGATGGCGATTTTAAAGACAATTGCAATCATGAAATGGTAGATCTTGTACCTATCGTTGACTATAAAGATATCGCCACGATTAGCAATCTTGTTAACAGGCATGTATTATACACCGGGTCGACAGTTGCAGAAAACATCGTCAACGATTTTTCCACCGCATTGCCCCATTTCAAAAAAGTGTTCCCCAAGGATTACAGACGGGTGCTCGAAGCAAAACGCGTCGCTCAAAGGCAATGGGAACTCGTTAACGGGTAATATGCAATTAAACATTATGTGTACCTTTAGTATTCATTTTTTTCCTCAGGCTTAATGGTTTAAAACATGGCAGATCCACGTGGTTTCTTAAATATTGAACAACAAAAACCTACCCCTCGTCCGGTTTATCAACGGATCAAGGACTATAACGAAATCTATCAACCCCTTCCCGAAGAAAGCATTCGTGCTCAAGCATCGCGTTGCATGGACTGTGGGGTACCCTTTTGTCACACCGGATGCCCCCTTGGAAATCTCATTCCAGATTGGAATGACCTTGTTCATCGCAATCGTTGGGAAGAAGCCTTAAAAGAACTTCACAGTACCAACAATTTTCCTGAATTCACTGGCAAAACATGCCCTGCCCCATGCGAGGCTTCCTGCGTTCTTGAAATCACATCCCCTGCCGTGACAATTAAAAACATCGAGCTTGCGATTGTTGACAAGGGCTGGGAAATGGGCTGGATTGTCCCTACCCCACCCGATAAAAACTCAGGAAAGAAAGTTGCTATTATTGGCAGCGGCCCCGCTGGACTTGCTGCTGCCCAACAACTTCGCAGAGCAGGCCATGCTGTTACTGTTTACGAAAAAGACGACATGTATGGCGGCTTGCTAATCTATGGCATACCAGACTTCAAAATGGGAAAGTTCTACATAGAACGTAGAATCAAGCAAATGGAAGCCGAGGGTGTAAAATTCATCAACAATGCTGATGTGGGTAAAACAATCGATCCAAAGGAAATACTTTCTTCATTTGATGCAGTATTGATGGCTACTGGCTCAAGTGTTGCCAGGGAATTAGAAATACAGGGCAGGAATATGGCAGGCATCGAACTCGCAATGCCTTTCTTAACCCAGCAAAACCGAAGGTGCCTTGATAAACCTGTCACCGAAAAAGAAATTCTTGCCACAGGCAAAAATGTAATCATCATCGGAGGAGGCGATACTGCTGCAGATTGTTTGGGCACATGCCACAGGCAGGGTGCTAAATCGATAATGCAAATCGATTACAATCCCAGACCTCCTGAAAATTACAATTCTGAAACCCCTTGGCCCCTTTGGCCAAAGATTCTAAGGTTATCTCCCGCCCATGAGGAGGGTGGCAGAAGGGATTGGCAGATTAAAACCTCAAAATTCGTTGGTGATTCCAAGGGCCATGTCAAAGAACTTCACGCAGTTCGAGTCAACCAGTACTATGATGAAACAGGCGAAAGACAATTTGAAGAAATAAGGGGCACAGACCTTGTATTCCCTTGCGATCTTGTTTTAATAGCAATCGGCTTTACCGGAACCGATCAAAGCTTGCCTGCAATGTTTGATGTTGAAATAGATTCTCGAGGAAACATTGGCACTGGGCGCAAAACCTACAGAACTTCCAAGCCCAATATTTTTGCTGCGGGTGACGCCAGACGAGGACAATCTCTGGTTGTATGGGCTATTGCAGAAGGTAGGGAAGCTGCTAGAGAAATCGATGAATACCTAACGGGAAAAACCAGCCAATTAAAAGCACGAGACACCTCGTTGCTTCAAATAGGTTTACCTGGGATGAAGTAAAAAACTATAGCCTCCGCTTTTTCCATAGCTTCTAAGCAATGATTTGGTCGATCACTTTGCCAGTGCTTATTGGAAAAGGCCTATTAAAGTTATTTTTAATTTCGGTACTGGGGTTGATACCCATCAAATGAAAAAAGGTTGCAGAAAGATCTTCCGGCCTGACAGGGTCTGTTGCAGGAAAAGCACCTTTGGAATCTGAAGCACCAAAAACAAACCCCTTTTTTACACCACCGCCTGCAAACAGAACCGTGTAACATTGAGGCCAATGGTCACGACCTGAAAGGTTGTTGATTTTTGGTGTTCTGCCAAACTCGCCCGCCCAAAATATCAAGGTTGAATCTAACAACCCACGCTCTTCAAGATCCAAAATCAAGGTTGGCAAGGTTTTATCCGTTATAGGCAAAAGATGATTTTTCATAACCGGATACATGGGTTTATCGCGAAAGCCATGGGTATCCCAACCCCCTTCGCAGCCACCAATTTGCGATGAAAAGTAAACATTAACAAATGCTGCGCCAGCTTCCACCAACCTTCTGGCAAGCAGACAGGATTGACCATAAGTTGTTCGACCGTAACGTTCCCGTACAGCAATGGGTTCTGCTGAAATATCAAATGCGGCACGAATGGATTTAGAAGTAAGCATCTCATGGGCACGATCATAATTATCCTGAATACTTTTAGCTCTCGAAGATTTCTCCAAGATCTTGGTTTCTGCATCAATTATTGCCATCATTTCTTTTCGATTTGCAATTCGATCGGGGTTGATACCTGAGGGCAAAACCAGCTCTGGAAGATTGAACTCTGGGGAATTTGGATCTTGGCCTATAAAAAAAGGATCGTAAGTTTTACCCATAAAACTTGCATGTTGGCCAGGAGTAACAGACCCATCCCTAAGCACATGAGGAAAAGAAATAAAGGGGGGCACACCACCAGATTTTCCCTTGAATTTACTTACAACCGAACCATAGGCAGGAAACAAATCAAGCGTATCTCGCAACCGCTGGTCATCAGTCGCAGGAGAATAACCAGTAAGGCTATAATAAGCTGCAGAATTATGATTCTTCATTTCATGATGTACGCTGCGAATAATGGTTACACGATCCATCACTTTTGCCATTTTGGGAAGTAATTCCCCAACAGGCATGGATGGAACGATTGAAGAAATTCCTTTAAGCGGGCCTCGATAAGCATCAGGCGCATTGGGTTTTAAATCAAAGGTGTCCATCTGGCTCGGACCGCCAAACTGGTGCAGAAATATGATCGATTTCGCTTTGGCCTTGGGGCTTGCAGAAAAAAGCGTCCCAGGAAAAGCAGAACTAAGGACAGAAAGAGTAATACCTTGCCTAAAAAAACATCTTCGAGAAAACATTCCATAGCCTCACAAGTCTGATTATTTACAAGGTTGATCACACACAGTTAATCTTTTTGAAAATCAATAACCTGCAAATTCAACCCACCTAGAATGTTTAGCCATTTCAAATCGGTTGAACCTTCACTAAACTTGATGTGAGTTCCATCAACAAGAGTTTGATTCCAAGTTGGGTCAGCAGTAAGCCATTGTTTACCGTCATGGAATTCAGCCCAGGCATGCCAAGCCATTTTAGGAATCTTTTCACCAGCCATATAAGCAATACCACCAACTTCCCTGGAAGGAATACCAACAGCCTTGGCCAAAGTAACAAAAAGAAGTGTATGTTCGGTGCAATCCCCTGCTTTTTTATCAAGAACATCAAGCGCATTATCACTATTTTTAGCCATGGTTTTTTCAAGGTTGGTAAAAATCCATTTCACAATCCGCGAAGCTTTCTCAAAATCAGTAGAAGCATCACCAATAATTCTGGTTGCAAGAGCGACAACTTTTGGATTATCAGAGGGAGAACTGGTGCTGGGAGTTAGCAACCGTTTTTGCTCAGCGGGAACGAGCGGTTGCCCAGTTTTCAATAAAAAATCACGCTTGATTTCCATGACCAAGCTATTGTCTTTTCCCTTAACAATTATCTGCCTGTGGGATTGAGGTACATCGAAATCATCTTCAGATTTAAAGCTTAATTTAAGTGATTTTATTTTAACAGGATCACCCAATTTTTTGTCTAAAGTAACTGCAGATATTTGAATAAGATCCACAAGATTATCGTCCAACTTCTTTGCAAAATCATTACTTTCAAGTCGATACTCGATAATTTTACCCATTCGCCCATAATGAAGCCGACCATTATTTTCTAACAGGGAATAAAACAAGGCGCCATGGGTTTCCTGATCCACTTCATGAACAGACAATTCACCACCTTGGGCCTGAATATTCTTTTTGCTTTTATAAATGTAGCGGGTAGGAACATTAAAATCATCCTCCTCCACCGAAGTAGAAAAACAATTGAATACATCACCTTTTGCTCGTTTACTTTTAAGCCATGAAGCAAGATCCATTTGCATTGAAAGAGTCTCTTTGGGTTTGGATACCACTTTTTCATCTACACGGTTTTGAGTGGTAGTAACCAAAGTAAATCCACCTTTTTTAAAACTGAGTTCTCTAGTTTTCTTGGCCCCATTTTCAATGTGAACTGATTTGATAAATAAAATGTCACCTTTACCATCAAGACTATATAGCACTTCTGTTCGATCAGAAACCTCGGTTTTATTGCCACCAAATAGTGCTTTGAAATACGATTCAGAAATCTGTGAAACCACATCTACACCATTAAGCTTTGAAAGTTTAATCTCATCAGTATCCCAGCCAACCTTTTTCCCACCCATGTAATTTCCGTAGGAGGATTTACCCAAATGATCCTTGATAAAACCAAGGAGTTCATTATTAACTTGCGATTGTTTCGATTCGACTTTAAAAGAAAAACCAACAGGAGATTGAAAAAGCCCTAACACCAATGCAGCATAGAAAACAAATGTGTTTTTCATCATTGCCTCAACAGGAATTCCTTGGAATTAACAACCCCCCAAAGGATATCTTCCCAACCATCTCTGGGATTTTTAGATTTCATTAAAATAGCTTTGGCTTTTGCAATTTCAAGAGAAGATGGCGCCCTGGAAAAAGCGGTTAAAAAAACTTCTTTAAGTGCAACTTCGATTTTGATTTCATCCCTTAAAATCTTTTCAATCCTATTCCCTTCAGAAGACAATATATCCAACACAATATCCCCTGAAATCATAAGAAATGCCTGTCCAAGCGTATTATCTTCCGACCTTTCACACTCACACGTAAGCGAGCGCACTGGTTTTCCAAATGATGATAAAAACCTGACAATAGCAAGACTCTTGTCTTTAGATCCAGAACGGCTCCCCGGACCGGGAATCGATACGGCAGTTGATGCGCCATTAAAACTTTGTGAAACCAACTTTTTACCTGCAATTTTACTTATGGCATCCAACAACTCCTCCGCCTGCAAAGGACGGGATTTAAAATAAGCGAAATTGCCAAAATCATCCGGCGAATTTGAAGGCGCAGAACTTCGCTGGTATGTTGCAGATGAGGTAATTACACGAATCAAACCTTTCAAGCTAAAGCCAGATTTCTGAAAATCCGAAGCAAGAGCTTTAAGTAAATCATCATTCAATGGCAAATTCGTTGTTCGAAAGTCATCAAGAGGATCCACGATACCCCGGCCAAAAAGGTGAAACCAAATTCGATTAGCCTGTGCCTTGGCAAAGTATGGATTCTCAGGATCAGCCAACCATCTTGAAAGCTGTGTAAGCCACTCACCATCTTTTTCCTGAATCAAATCTTTGCTCCCAAGGAAGCGTGGTTCCAAGGGTTTACCATCTTTTGGATCAAGCACGGCACCAGAGCGGTTCACCAAAACAATTTGTTCTCCCACAAACTCATTCTTGTCCAATTTATCTTTCTTGTTGTTTTCAAAAATCCGATAGTCAAGCCGGGAAAAAAATCCTGCAAACCTGTGGTAGTCTTCCTGCGTCCACTGATCAAACGGATGATTATGACATTTTGCACATTGCAATCTCAGCCCTAGAAAAACCTGCGCAACAGCCTCGGCTCGAACATCTGGAGCGCGAAGAGCACGGTAAAAATTAGTTTCCGGCTGGCTATAGCTACTACCTTTAGCTTCAACAATTTCCCTCGCAAACTGATTCAAGGGTTTATCCTCCGCAATGGATCTTTTGATCCAGTCGTGAAACACTCGGACTCCCTTGGCATCTAAAACCTTTTCATCATTACGCAAAATATCTGACCATTTTAAAGCCCATACATCAGAAAATTCATTCCTCTCCATCAATTCATTGACCAGATTTATTCTTTTATTTGGAGAACGATCTGCAAGAAACTTCTCGGCTTCATCAGCATCAGGTAATCTGCCATTAAGGTCCAAAGTTACCCTTCTCAAGAAAACCTCATCCGAACAAATAGAACCTGGTGGAACCTTCAATCTTTCCAACTTTTTATTCACGTGAACATCGACATAATTAAAAGGCTTGGGGTAGTCTTTAGTTAGGATTGATTGGCGCAAAGGAATTCGAATTATTCTAGCTGAAACCTGCTGATCCTGATAACGGGCAGTAATACTACCTTCAAGAAAATCACTGCAAACAACACGGCCATCAGGCGATATTGTTATCAACGGACTACTAGTTTCAAAACTGGCAAAGGATGAGACATCTCTTTGATTCTTATTCTTCTCGGTTGCCAAAACTTTGATTGGAAAAAAACTGGCATCTCCTTCAAGAAAAATATCTTTTGGAATTATTTCCAGTTTTGTCGTGGTGCTAATGAAATTCGATGGGGGGCTCGCACCATTTTCAATCCACTTTCTTATCAAGAGATAAGTTTGCGAATTTCGATCAAATCTTTTTCCACCTTCATGAGGAATTTCACCAATTGCTTTTTTGAGAAGCAAACTTGAATCGGGGGTCGTAATATCAACCCGCCTCATTCCTCCATGCTTAACAATTGCAAGAAAATCAAACGCAGAATCTTCACCCCGCAAGGAAAGTCTAAATCCGCCTCGCCCATGCAAACTACCATGGCAGGGCCCTTGGTTACAACCTGCCCTGCTTAAAAGAGGCATGACATCATCCAAAAACACAGATTTATCTGCTGCAAACAAACGACTTGGCCAACCCACTAAGGCGGGAAGCATCAACATCAACAATAATTTGCCGTACCAGTTCTCAATCATTATTTAAATAAACTTTCATTTGTTACAATTAAAATAATAGCTTAAATTCTAAATTGAAATGGGATTCATTGAAATCCCTTTTAACTAATAAAAGGATTATTAATGCGAAATATTTTCGTTGTCTTAATTTCTCTTAGCATACTGTTTAACAGTAAAGCCGTTTTTTCACAAACAGAACAACAAAAGCCCAAGCTCGGCATTTTACTGGTTTTTGATCAGCTTCGCGGTGATTATATTTCTAGATGGCAGGATCATTTTGTAAAGGACGGATTTTTAAGGCTCACTTCAGAAGGGGCTTGGTTTGAAAATTGCCATTACCCTTACTCTGGAACACTTACAGGCGCAGGGCATGCAACTTTAACTACGGGTGCGACGCCTTCAGTTCATGGAATCGTGGGGAATGATTGGTATGATCGTAAAGAAGGAAAAAATTCCTATTGCGCAGGAAGTTCTCGTTGGGCAAGTATACCTCATATTCCCGAGATTAAACCTGCCCCCGGAACTGCTGTAAAAACACGCATGGGGGGAACCCCTGAAAAACTTAGAGCGGAAACACTTGGTGACGCTTTAAAGCGTTCCACAAATAATCAAGGAAAAGTTGTCTGTTTATCTTTCAAGGACCGTTCTTCGGTTTTACCCGGTGGCATGAAGCCTGACCATTGCTATTGGTTCGACACAGCCTCAGGAAAATTTCAAACATCCACATTTTACAGCAATAAAATATCCCCCTGGTTGGCAGACTTCAACGATTCAAAATTCATAGATCAATGGAGAAGCAAATCCTGGGAAAAGCTTTACACAACCAAAGACTACAAAACCTTCTCTGGGTTTGACGATCAATCCGGCGAAGGAAATGGGAAAAATCAAGGAAAGTCTTTCCCACACCCTTTTGGAAAAATCGAAAAGGATTATTATGATGCCCTTTACAATTCCCCCTTTGGAAACGATGTTCTTTTAGAACTCGCAACGAAGGCAATCAAAGCTGAGAACCTTGGAAAAAACTCGCAGCCCGACTTGCTACTGCTTTCTTTTTCATGTAACGATTCGGTAGGCCATTCTTGGGGCCCCGATTCCCAGGAAGTTTTTGATTCTACGTTACGAACAGACTTGTTGATTCGCAATCTATTGCTTTTTCTTGACAAAGAAGTCGGAAAAAACAACTATGTTATTGCTCTTTCCGCAGATCACGGGGTATGCCCTTTGCCGGAAGTTTCAAAAGGAAAAGGATTAGATGCAGGCAGGTTTGCAACCGACAAATTTGCAAAAGAAATTGAAACTGCGTTACAGGAAAAATTCGGCAAACCAACCACTCCTGCCAAGTATCTTGAAGCATTTTCAGACACTTCCGCATATCTAAATTACGCCACACTTAAAGCAAATGACATTAATCTTGATGATGCAACTGCTTTTATTAAAACTTGGGCATCCAATCTGCCCGGAATCCTTACCGCTTATACTTCAAAAGAAATAAGCCTAGCAACGACAACTTCCGATCCTTTTTTGATTAGTGTTTCCAAGAGTTGGTTTAAAGGAAGGAGTGGCGACATATGTTTTATTTTAAAACCTTACCATATTCCAGGAAGTTACCTTACTGGAACCACACATGGCAGCCCTCATTATTATGACACCCATGTACCATTGATAGCTTTCGGTGGGGGCGTCAAAACCTTAAAAATCAAAGAAAAGGTATCACCTCAACTCGCAGCCTCGATCATTGCAGAGGGAATTGGGATATCCCTACCAGCAAGCGCAGAGTTCGCCGCCCCCAAAGAAATTTGGCACGAAAGAAAATAGGAAGAATAGGCAAGACCAACCCGTTACGGGTTGACCAAAACAGCCTTTTCATTGCAGAATCAATGTGTTGATGGTACTTCAACTTTTTTGATTCCTGCAAGGATTAACATGCTGAAATTATTCTTCCAACTAATCTTACTTTTTTGGGCACTTACTTTTACCCCCTTTTATTCCCTCGCTCAAACTCCCCTTTCTTTTTTCGAGGATGCCGCCATTCGAGCTATTCAATTTGTCGATGGTAAAGAAGGTTGGGCCGTGGGTGATGAGGGGGTGATTTGGCACACAATCAACGGTGGGAAAGACTGGGAACGCCAACCTACTGGAACACGTGCATCCTTAAAATCTTTACATTTTCTCAGCCCGTATTTAGGGTGGGCTGTGGGGACAGAATACCACCCAACACTAGAATCTGTCGGGGTAATTCTTTTTACCAAAGATGGTGGACTCAAATGGACAAAAGTTTTGCACAACTCTTTGCCTGGTCTTAACTACGTAAAGTTTTCTGATACACAAAATGGCATACTAGCAGGCTACTCTACTGATGCTTACCCCGCTGGTTTTTTCTTCACCACGGATGGAGGGAAAAGTTGGAAAAAAGGCGAGGGCCCTAAAAATGGAACATGGTACACTGCATCACTTACTGGCAAAGGCTCGGGATTCCTTGCTGGCAGCCATAATTCAATAGCAAACCTTGCCAATTTCAAATCTCTTATCATCGAAAACGCTGAATTATCAAATCGTTCTTTTAAATCATCACATAATAACCTCAAAACTATTTTTCTTGTTGGGCAGGGTTCTGAAATACTAGCCAACGACGCATTAGTAGGAAATTCTTGGACTAGTTTAAACACAGGCTTGAGCACCGAATTAGCATCTTGTATTGATTTCAATGCAATCCATGGCATTGGTGACCATTTATGGGTTGCTGGTAAACCTGGTTCAGTTTTATTCCACAGCAAAGATGAAGGCAAAAAATGGAATATTATCAAAACGAACAATAATGCAACTTTAAATGCTATTTTTTTCATTGATAAAATGAACGGCTGGACGGCTGGAGAATTTGGAACGATCCTCGCAACTACCGATGGCGGAAATACATGGGTAACACAAAAGCGAGGGGCTTCCCAAGCAAAAATCCTTGTAATTCAAACCGGTTTAAAAGATGTCTCTCCAGAAATTTCAGCTTATCTTGGACTTGATAAAAAAAACATTGTTTCCAACCTTAACATCACTTCTGTTTTAAACCCCAACAACCATACTCATCCCCCGCAAGAAGACAGCCTTGTGTTCCACTTAAGAAAAGCTGGTGCTGCAACAGTCGAAAACTACTGGCAATTTCCGATCTCCCATATTGAATCAAACGATACTCCACAAAAGATCCTCGAAAATTGGGATCGGTACAATAACAATAAGGCAGGTGACCAACTTCTTCGCATGCTTACTCTTTCTATTCGATCAGCCAAGCCCGACCTTATAGTTCTTTGTTCACAGGAACAAACACAAAAAGAAGCCCTTTATCAAGTCTTAAAACATGCAACAATTCAAGCAAATGATATGGCAAATACTGCCACATCTTTTGAAGAACAAATTTCTACTCTTTCGCTGGCACCTTGGAAAGCAAAACAAATCATACATCAGGAATTTCAAGGAAAAAGCCTTTGCAATTTGAATCTTAGCGAACCTCTGGCTTCTCTTGAGAGCAACTTGATGGATTTTGCTGACCCTTTGAGGTTTTCATTAAGAATCGACGCAAACACAAACACAATGGTCAACTTTTCTCCTGCAAGCCCAAAAGAAACACCAAGGAACTATTCCCAAGATTTTGAAGAAGGATTAACAGGTATTAATAAAAGAATAGAAGGAACAATCTCTGAATTAACCAAAGAAAAATTAGCTTCTATTCGATCCAGCACCCTACTAAGGAAAATATCACAGTCACCTTTGGACCCAAATTCCGACCCATCCATCCTGCTTTCAAAAATGCAAGCAATGGTAGCGGGGTTAGAAGATGAACAAGCTGCAAGGCTTTTATCCAACATTGGTATTTTATTTTTTAAGAATGGACAATGGAGCGCATCTCGAGAAATCTTTAAATTAATAACTACTAACTACCCTGCATCGCAAGCAGCAGCAGATGCCACAAAATGGCTAATATTTCATGACAGCAGTACGGAAACAAGAAGAAGGCATGAACTAGGCCAGTTCATTTCATTAATTAAACACGAATTTGGAAAACCAGGAGCAGAAACACTAAAACCAGCTATTTTTGTTGACAAATTTAGCGTTCCCGACACTGCGCCTGCGTCTCAACCAGGCAATATCAAAAAAACCAATGACTCTAAAAAAATCACCGTTAAAATCCCGGAAGTTCCAGTAATAA
>RFZJ01000171.1 GCA_009920765.1 Planctomycetota bacterium
TATAGTTTTGGGTGCCAGCAAAGTTGATAGCGCCAGCAACCACGCCAGAGCTCATGGATTTTGCATTAACATCAGCACTTGCAGTAAGGCTGATAGCACCGTTACTGATTGCGATATCGCCCAATCTTGAGGCTGCAATCTGGCCTACGGTTTTAACAAAGGAAACATCACCTGTAGTGGAAATACTTAGATTTTTGGTTGTATTGGAACTATCAAGGAAGCCACTGAAAATAACATCCTTGGAATTACGATTTTGAATCGTGAGGTTTTGTACCAGGTCAACATTGGTGCCAAAGGCCACGTCACTGTTATCAACATCAATAAGAATTGCAGAACCTGCGACCGTGCCTACGGAAATCAGTGTATTAAGACCAGAGATGAAGGTAAGGGATTCCCCTGCGATTATGTTGCCATTCAAGGTGAGGTTACCACCATGATTAATGGAAATAATACCGCCAGTGGGATCGCTTGCAGTAAGGGCGCCAACGGAAATGGTTCCCTGTGCAGTTTTCAAGTTGATACCACCATTGGTGGCAATAACGGAAGTCATCGCCATGTTGGAAGTACCAGAAGTTTCCAACTTGAGGAAACCAGTGCTGGCATCCGTATAAGTCTGGGCACCGGTGATGGAAATGGGCCCTGCCAAGGCAACATTAGTGTCAAAAGATTTTGCAGTGATGGAGGTGGCTGTCAAACCAGAAGAGGCAAGGGTGGTATCAATATTACCAAGCGCCCCACCTGCACCAACAGCGCCACCAAAACTTAAGGCACCAATCGTTGCAAGGGTAAGATCTGCATTAGTAGAGGAGTTCAAACCACCAACAAAAACAATCGGCCCAGAGCCCGCAGAAAGTGTCAAGCCAGTAACATAATTAGTGTTTAAAGCGGTGAAGGATTGGCCACCTGACCCAGTAGTCGTAATTGCTGCTCCATTAATCCCGATAGAACCGGAAGCACCTGCATTAACTTGAACTTTGGTTAATGCACCGTTAGTTGCTGCACCCAAAGAACCACCCAACGTAACCACGCCAGTCGCACCAAGAATCGTGATAGTCAGATCCTTGGTAAGAGCTGCACTGTTGGCATCAACCGTGCTGATTGCAATATTACCATTACCGCTGGCTTGAATCGCAAGGCTTTGGTTCAAGGTAACGGGCCTGGAAAAACTTACAAAACCATTTGCAGGGTTTGAATTAAGGGTAACCGTACCAGAGATAGTGGTGTTTCCAATTTCAACACCAGGAGTTGAAGAACCGGTTGCAGTTTCGGTAATGTTGCCATTGGCTGTTACATCACCCAATAAAGTAAGAAGGCCTGAATGAGTGAGTACCACATTACCACCATTGATGGTGATAACTGGGCCTAATTTCAAAGTGCCGTTAGAAGCCGTAGTTGCATCTGTCTTTAAGGTAAGGCCAGCAGCAGCATTTAAATCAATCGACCCAGAAAGATCGATGGCTCCCTTGACCGCAGTGGATGCACCGGTAGTAATAGAACCCGCTTTGATGTTTACATTGGTTGCAGTAAGGGAGGCGGCATTGTTTGAAAGACTAATGGCACCCAATCGTGCATTGGTAGCCTGGCCAATATTTCCACCAAAGATGATGTCGCCGGTGGTATTGATGGCAATACCCTTGGCTGCAGAAGCTGCACTATCAATCACCGAACCAAAGGTAACATCTGCACCGGCCCCAGTAGTGGTTACCTGAAGATCGTTGTTCAACAAAAGCTGGGTGACATTGGTAAGGCCAATCGAAAAATTACCAGAACCAACAGTAATAGTCACAGGGGAAGCACCACCAGACCCCACTAGTATATTGGTGGATTGGGTAGCAGTTTCAGTAAAGCTATTGCCAGAAAGAATATTGCCCAAAAGGGAAAGGGTTGCGCCATGGCTTAGAGTAATGGTGCCATTGGTAGCGTTCAGAGTGGTAAGGGCGTTTACCAAAGTGGTGCCACCAGAGGTTAAATCAATCTTGCCTGTATTTGAAGTGATTGAATTGCCCATGCTAATACCAGCAGTGGTATCAAGATCAATATCAGAAGTATAGGTTTGAATACCCGTGATCAAAATATTGCCTATGAGTGCAATCCCATTACCAGTTTTCAAACTTTTAGCATTGATACTAGTGCCAGAAAGGCCATTTGAAGCAGCGGTGATTAAGAGATCACCAACCTTGTTGGAAGAACCAATCGCCTGGAAGGACAATGCCCCGTTGGAAGTCAAAGTCAAGTTGGCTGCATTGGTGGAATCAAGCTGATTGTTGAAAGTAATAGGTCCGGAACCAGAACTAAGAGTTAAATTATTTGCATAATCAACATTGCCTGTGAAGGATTGACCCGCTACCCCACCGGTTTTAATGGTACGCGATGCGATATTAGTTTTACCGCCCGATGCAGAAACGGTTGAAACTGTCAAGGAGGCAAGGTTATCCGCAGGAGTACTGCTACCAGTATCGCCGATATCACTGTTCAGATTGATAAGCGCACCACCCGTAGCCTGAATGAGAAGATTATAAGAACCCGAACTACCAGATTTAATGGTGGTATTAGTACCAGAAGTTGTTGTACCCACTGTAATCGAACCCGTGCCTACCGACTTAAACTGCACATCCTTGTTAAGCACCATGCTGGCATCAAAACTTACAGGCAGGCCAGAAGTGGTGGATTGCAGAACCAAAGTGGCTGCAGAATTGGTATCCCCAAAAGTAACCAGGCTTGTGCCGCCCGTTCTAGTAACTTGATTAATACTGCCAGCACTTGAAATATTACCCAATATATTAAGATTGTTCTTATTGTTTAATGCAACATTACCACTATTGCTGGTGGTAATGTTACCGACAAAAATATCACCATCTGCAGTAAGTTTAAGCCCTGAAGAACCTGAATAAGTCTGCAGCCCCTTGAGTGTGATCACACCGGTTGCAGTGGCATCCAAGGATAACGCTGTGATGGTATTGGTGCCTGCATTAATAGCCGCTGCACCCGCAATGGTGATATCACCCATGACCACACCACTGGTACCACCTACTGCGCCCGAGAAAGTAACATCTTTGCTGGTACCAGACTGAACAGTAATGGCAAGATTTTTGGAAGCAGAACCAGTTTGGGTATCGACCGTGCCATTAAAAATGACATTGCTATTGGAAAGAATAGTCAGGTTTTGTTTGAGCTGAACAGGGTTGAGGAATTGGAAACCCGAATTGGTACCAGAAACCTGGAAGGTAACAGGAGTGGTGCTACCCACCACGATGTTGCCAACGCTCAAGGCAGTTTCGGTAAAGGATCCCGCGGTTATGTTACCGTTAAAAGTAAGAATATTGCCATGCTTGATATTAATTGCACCAGCAGAATTAACACCCGCATTTAAGGCACCAACAGTTACTGCACCAGAATTTGCTTGAATATCAATATTAGAAGCAACGGTAGCTGTTCCAGTAGTGGTAGCTGATGCTCCGGTAATCGTAACCGTTTGACCATTGACAAAGCCAGAACCTGCGGTCGTAAGAGTAACAGAAACAAGATTTCCACCTGTAACAACAGCAGTGCCCGTAGCGCTTGTTATTCCTCCCGTAATTGTTACCGTTTCACCATTACTAAAACCAGTCGCCCCAGTTACGGTAACCGCAGTCAAAAGGCCACCATTGTCGGTGGTGATTGAGCCAAGGCTAATCGGTCCGTTGTTGCTGTAAAGCTTCACATTATTGGTGATGAACTGGGAACCAGATACTGTTATTGCTGCAGCAAGATTGTTAACAGTACTTAATGAATCTGCATAAACATTACCCGTGATTTGTAAAGAAGCGGGTGTTCCATCAATAACGATTTCGCCCATTCTCACAGCGCTAGTACCAATGCCCGTGGCACCAGTAACACTAATAGCTCCGCCATTGGTTTTTAAAGTAAGATCAGAACTTGCAAAACCACTAACATTTCCTGCGAGGGCAACATTACCTGCAGTGCCACCATCCAAAGTGGTATCCGTTTCCACCAGATTCAAATTACCTGTAATCGAAACCCCGGATTGGGTAAGCACACTTACTGAGGTATCACTAAGGTCTTGAATGGTGACCGTACCATTGGCCCCCGCGTTTGCGGTAAAACTTAGAAGGGCATTGGTGGCACCGATTTCACTATTAATTCCAATCGTGCCAATGGTTGATTGCAATCCCAGGGAACGGATATTATTACTATCCACACTGTTTATAGTACCGGTGATGGTAATTCCACCACCCACATTCATCTGGGTATTTTGTGCAACAACAAGATTACCCCCGAAAATTGCTCCGGTTGATGCAGAAGTGGAGATGGTAATGGCAGAGGTGGATCCCAAGGTAACATCCACTGTGCCATTTTGGGTGATTCCTGCTGCATTGGTAATATTTCCGGTCAAGGTAACAGCATCTAAAGTTGTATTGGTGGAACTGTTTAAGGTAAGGCCGCCCGTAGAGTTTAGATTGGTAACCCCAAGCGCAATATTGGAAGAAACATTAGAGGTTACAGTAACCTGTGCACCAGAAGTGCCACCGGTTAAAAAATAAGTGCCACCATTTGTATAACCAGACCCAGCGGTTAATATTTTAAATGAATCAATTGAACCTCCGGTAACCGCAAGTACTTGAACAGTAGCCACCGTGGTGAAACCAGTGGTTCCAACATTAAGAATATCACCAACACTGTAACCAGCTCCCCCGGTATTTTTAGCAAGGCTGACCACATGGCCATCATGGCTGGTGGCAAGATTCAAACCTGCACTACCAGTAAGATCCAAAATTGTGGAAGTTAAACTAACATTACCCAAAACAGGATTGGTAGTAACCAAGGAAGCAGCTTTAAAATCAGTACCTGATGCACTCAGGCCAAAAAGTGAGGAACTTCCAATCGTAATATTTCCAATTCTTTCAGCGGTTCCCACAACACTTCCGGAACCACCAACACTGCCAACAAAAGCTACATTGCCCGCATTGTTCAAATTAAGGTTGCGAAGGGAATTGGTTGCACCACCCTTCAAGGTTCGTTGAAAACTAACATTGGAATTAGAAGCTGTGGTGATAATGGCATCATTGATTAAAACCACGCCACTATTAAAGGCTACATCACCCGTAGAAATATTGAGTGTGACAGTGGTACC
>RFZJ01000172.1 GCA_009920765.1 Planctomycetota bacterium
GTATGCGAATCGGTACCAACCAAGGTGTCAGGATAGGCATAATTTTTACCATGCGCAGTCGCACCCATCACCACCCGTGCCAGACATTCCAGATTCACCTGATGAACAATGCCCGTTTCAGGTGGAACCACCTTGAAGTTATCAAAGCCATTCTGGCCCCAACGAAGGAAGGCGTAGCGCTCCTTGTTTCTTTCAAATTCAAGATCCGAATTGTTCTTAAATGCCAGGCCATTACCAAAATCATCGACCTGCACCGAATGATCAATCACCAATTCTGCAGGGCAAAGAGGGTTGATCTTGGTGGGATCGCCCCCCATCAGTTTCATTGCATCCCGCATTGCTGCAAGATCAACAACGGCGGGGACACCGGTGAAATCCTGCAATAAAACCCGGGCAGGGGTGAAGCTTATTTCCTTGGAGGGAATGCTCTTCGGATCCCAATTGGCCAAGGCCTCTATATCCCCCTTGGTTACACTCAAGCCATCTTCAGTTCGTAAAAGATTCTCGAGAAGGATCTTGAGGGAGAAAGGAAGCTTGGCAATCTGTGGCAGCTTTTTCTCCAGCAGCTTTAAAGAATAATAGTGATGGGTCTTTCCCCCCGCATTCAGGCTGGTTTCGGTTCCAAAGCTGTTTTTCATGACGATCATTTCCTTGAGTTTGTTGGTCCAAATGATATTCTCTTGATGATCCACCTAATAGGCAACTAAATCTCTTGCTCTTTTCACTTTAGATACTTTTCCCTTGCATGCCTCAACAAAATAATGGTAAATTATTGGTAAGACTTATGAAGGCCTATCAAAAGTAAGTCTCTCCCTCAATTTATACATCACTTTAAGAACAGGGGGGATATTATGCGTAAGCGTGGATTTACACTCATCGAATTATTAGTTGTCATCGCTATTATCGCAATTCTTATCGGTCTTTTACTGCCTGCGGTACAAAAAGTACGGGAGGCTGCCGCCCGTTCAACCTGCTCCAATAATCTCAAACAAATCGGGCTTGCGCTGCATAACTATCTCAACGCCTTTGGCACCTTTCCCTCGGGTTGCCCGAGTTCCTCAAATTTTGGCCCCAGCCCTCTTGTTTTACTCATGCCTTATATCGAACAAGAAGCCATCTTGAGGGGCTACGATGTCAACCAATCTTCCGGTGCCAGCGCCAGCGCAAACGACCCCGTCTCCATCTTCAAACTTAAATTGCTGCTATGCCCTTCCGATCCCAACCCCGCTGTTTCTACTTACTACGGCTGGACCAACTACCATACCAATATGGGCTCCTGGGTGGGTGTTTCTGGTTGGGATGGTGCCTTTGGCCCCAACTTTGCAGCTGGTGGCAAACCTGCTGCTCCCGCCATTGGTACCAAAGATCTTGTCGATGGCATGAGCAATACTTCTGCCTTCGCGGAAGTATGCAATGGTGCCTACGCCAATACCACACCATGGGAACCCCGCACCGATTGCTTTGAAGGGGGCACCACCACTCAAACAACCGTTGCCGCTGCACAAGCCTACTTCACCACCCGAAACTGGAAAACCGCTGGAGGCCCCGCTGGTTGGACCGACTGGCGTTATCGTGGCTACCCCTGGCGTGAAGGCTCCATCTGGCGCAATGGCTATAACCACCTTCTGCCACCCAACAGCCCCTGCTGGAGACCAAACAACGATTGGTGGCAACTTGTCAGCCCTGCCAGTAGTTTTCATGTGGGTGGCGCATCAACCGTAATGTGCGACGGTTCGGTCCGATTCGTCAACCAAGCCATCGACCCAACCACCTGGACTTCCATGGGCACCCGCAATGGTGGGGAAGTTGTTCAATTACCTTAACTCTTATTCGGAGATATTCATTACATGCGAAGCTTCTTGCTTTCAATCGGAATTCTTGGCTTAGCCTTCTTCACCGGGTGCGGGGCCGAACCCAAACCCGTTGATCAAGATAAACTCCAGCAGGAATTCAACGACTTGCAAAAAGCCAGGCAAAAAGAAGACCCCTACGCAGGCAAACGCAAATAATCCTCTTCCCTATGGCAACCTCTTCCCTTAAATAAGAGGCATGAGCCAACGCGTTACTTTAAACAGGGCCCTTTCCAAGCTAGGCTATGGCAGCCGTACCCAAGCCCTTGGTTGGATTCGCAATGGTCTGGTCAAAGTGGATGGCAAAACCTGCACCAACCCACTCGAATGGATCGATTTAAAACTTCAAAACATCGAACTCAAAGACACCCAAAAACCCAAGCAAAAAACCATCGCCCTTTTATTGCACAAACCCCCGGGATTTGTCACCACACGCGAGGATGAACTTTCCAGACCTACTGTTTTTGATCTTCTACCACCTGATCTAGGTTATCTTTTCCCCGCAGGCAGACTTGATTTCGACAGCGAAGGCCTTCTTCTTTTCTCCAACGATTCCTTCTTAACCAACCTCCTTACCGACCCCTCACACAAAATCGATAAAACATACCTCGTCACCATCCGCGGGCAACTCAGCCCTGAAGCTTTACACCTACTGCGCCACGGCATCAAACTAAACCAAAAATACACCCGTCCCTGCAAAGTTAAAGTGTTGCAAGATAATGCAGAATCTTCTGTTGTCGAATTTGTTTTGAACGAGGGGCTGAACAGACAGATAAGAAAAATGATTCATGCTGTTGGAAGCAAGGTTAAAAAACTGGTACGTACCAAAATAGGCAAACTAACCCTGGATGGTATCGAGCCGGGGAAATTCAGGCTTCTCTCACCCGCTGAAATTCAAACTATCCAACAACGCTAAACTAAACCTGCAAGGCCCGCCTTAACCGTAACTCCGCATCCTTCGATGCCAGGGCAATCCGCACCAAAGATTCCGCTATTTCAGGTGAAGAAGAATATTGGCTGGCCAGCCTTTGAAATTCGCTTTCACTGCGCCCAAGCTCTGTTGCAAAATCCGACATCTGGTTACGAAGGTTGCCTGCGGAAATCAATTTTTCCACGTCTTTTTGCAATAATTCTTCAAGGTATACCGCCAGCAATTTCACATGGGCCGAATCATTCCGTGCTGCAAATGCTATCGCATCCGTTCGTGCTTCTGCTACAAGCCTTACCATGGCCTGCCATTTTTTTTCCTGCGAAACCATCCGGTTAATGCTGCTTTCCTTATAAACCCGAAGCCCTGCGATACTTTCCCGGTCTACTGGTTTGGGTATCAGCATCAATCCGCCTGCAACTGCAAAGAGAAAAGCAACCAATGCCACCGCGACAGACAACTTCTGCCTGCCTCTCTCTTTTTCAAACCTTCGAAATTTAAATAAAGGCGAGGTGAACGCCTTCCTTCCATCCAACCTGCCTTCAATATTCTTCAACCGGGCCTGTGCAGAAAACAAAGGCTCCACCACCTGCAATTTCCCTATCTGCCTTTCCATTTTTTGAACAGTGCTTTGATACGATTGGCATGCCTGGCATACCTGCACATGAAGCGCAACATCTTTATGAAGCTTGCCAATGTCTTCTGCCCGCAGGATTTCTTCCCGAGTTTGATTACAGTTCATCTTGCATCTTCCT
Source organism: Planctomycetota bacterium (assembly GCA_009920765.1). Classification (GTDB taxonomy): domain Bacteria; phylum Planctomycetota; class Planctomycetia; order Gemmatales; family Gemmataceae; genus UBA969. The sequence continues at coordinate 3,534 of RFZJ01000172.1, forward strand.
GTTTTACTTCAAGAGTTTCCATCAGCTTTTGCCTTGCCTTATATACCCGCCATCGCGCCGTTTCTTCCGTCGTTCCAAGCGCAACTGCAATCTCTCGAAATGCCATTTCTTCCTGCATCCTTAATATCATCGCTGCCTTCCATTCCTCGGGCAGCTTATCTATCGCCTGCTGCAACCTGCGGCTTGTCTCATTTTCCTGGGCCAACTCTTCCGGCCCTGCATGGGTATCAAAAATCTCATTTGGCAATATGGAGTTCCTACCCTTGCGATTACGCACCCAATTCGCATAGCCATTATGCGCAATCCGAAAAAGCCATGCCTTTAAATTCGTATCGGGCCTTAGCCTCGTTATCGCCTGATACGCCCGCACAAAAGTATCCTGCACCAAGTCTTCTGCTGCATGGGAATTTCCTGTCAACCTTGCCACCCAACGAAATAAAGGCTCGTTGTAAAACATAACCAACTTTGCAAACTCCTCACGGTCGCCTTTAACCAACCTTTCAAAGTTTGGTTCCAAAGGGCCCGACTCGAATATTGCCAGCTTCGTCTCAGGCTTAACAACCTTTTGAGCCACCTATTCCTCGTTTCAACTTCAGCCAAACTGGATATATAACACCCCACCAAAGCTAATGTTGGTAAAGATTATATCCAGAATCGTTTAAACCACACTAATTCTATACTTCGAAAAGACTTAGGATGCCATTTCAGGAAAATGTTTGCGTAATTTGGCAACCTTGGGAGCCACCACCGCCTGGCAATACCCCTGCTCTGGGTTATTCGTGAAATAATGCTGATGATACTCTTCCGCAGGGTAAAATATGGTCAATGGCTCGACCTGGGTGACAATTGGTTTAAACCAAGTGCCAGAAGCATTATTCTCTACTATTTTGGCTTCCGCTTCTTTTTTTTGCTGCTCATCATGAAACAAAATGATGGAGCGATACTGGGTGCCGGAATCCGCACCTTGGCGGTTCAGCGTGGTAGGGTCATGAATTGCGAAAAAGACATCAAGCAGATTTTCATAAGAAACAACATTGGGATCAAATTCAATTTGAATCACCTCAGCATGGCCGGTTTTCCCAGAACAAACCAAGGTATAAGTCGGTTGGGGATGCTGACCTGCACTATAGCCCGAAACCACTGAGGAAACCCCTTTGATTCTCTCGAATACGGCTTCCAAGCACCAAAAACAACCACCACCTAAAGTTGCAATTGCCATAGAGTGGGCCCCAAATTCAGAAATTGAATCGAATGGGAACGCTATACCATTATGACCTTAGCCTTAAAGATCGTGTTTTTCCATAACATATATCGGAAAAGTTGCGAAATTCTAACCCTCCTTACCACTTCATCAAATCTTCAAGCCGTTACAACCCACACCCCAAATCAAGGAAAAAGCCACAGGGTGAATTGACGATCAGGCCCTTTTCAAGTAATCTCACTATTGTGATTAGTAAATGGCAATCGGGCCTGTGGCGCAGCTGGGAGCGCGTCTGCATGGCATGCAGAAGGTCAGGGGTTCAAATCCCCTCAGGTC
>RFZJ01000173.1 GCA_009920765.1 Planctomycetota bacterium
ATAGCTCGCGTGCGGTCTTATCATTTAAAACATTACAGGTTTTCTCGTTCAAAGAGTCCGGTTGCTGCTTGATAAACCCTTCTAGAGCTTTACCTGCAACGGAAAGATATTTCCAGTCTTGCTGAAGCCAGTTCCAGTCAGTTGATTCCGGTTTATATTCATCAACCAACTTGGCGAGATTTTCCCGTAACATTGCGAGAACCTGAAGTTGTGTGAATTTTTCTTTTAATTCACCGATACTAATATCCAATTTAGGTTCTAAATGCGGAATTACTTCTTCCCACGCAAGCAGTTCAATTCTTAATTTAGACTCGCCAACTTGAAGTCTTTCCAATAATTGAGCAGGAGAAATTTCAAAGCTTTTAGAACCCTCGCCAGGAAAAAATACGCATGCAAAATCTGTCCACTCTTTTACAAACGGTTCCATGGTCGCTGCGAGATTTTCACCCAGGCGACCCAATGCGTTTCGATCGAGCGAACCATTCATACCCAATTTGTTTTTTAATGACTCTGATTTACATACTTTTTCAATTTTTTCTTGATGTTTCAACTCTTCAATATTTTTTTGCCAATCCACGGATCCATCTTTGGATTTAATCCATAAATCCCCATAACCTGAAACCAACTGGTTTATCAAATCTTCATGCCGGCAAAGTTCTTCAAGGTCTGCAAGATCTGCAAGCATGGCAGGTAGATCTGGCATTCTTGTCAAATACCATGATGAAATTATTGATCGTAACTCCCGCCACCTAGGGAAAAATCTACGCCACCAACTGCCACCATACAAAAGACCTTCCCGGATAACTTCTGAAGATTCTTTGCTCTTCGCTTTATCAAGAGAAATTTTTGTAATTAGCTTCAACCGCAGATCATTGATTGCAACCTGGGAACTTGAACCACGCCCTGCCATTCCTGCCAATTCTGCACGCTTCTGTTTGTCCCACCAACCCTCAGGTATTGGCTGGCGCTTTGAAAGAAATTTAATGAATCTTGAAAATTCACTTATTTGGGATGTTGGGTATCGATTTGTTATTTCAAGAATCGTTGTTGCTTCATTGTATGCTTTAATAATCAAAACAAGATCTTGCTGAACTTTTGGATATAGGGCCAAAGCTTTACGCAAATCTTGAATTCTGGTTCGGAAGGATACCGTGTTGTTTGGAGTCCCTTCCCCAGTTAAGTTTAGCTTAGAAATAAGTTCTTTGATTTTTTCAGGTAAAACTTGATCTTTAAAGCCTTTTTCAAAACAAATCAGGCTTTTTTCTGATTCATCCAATTGCGTTTTCAATGCAAATATTTCCACCGCAAGCTTACCCATCTTTAGCGGCGAGTTGTTAAACCATTCCTTAGGCAACAATGGAACTTCTAATATTTTTCTTCCTAACTCCATACCAGTTACTAATTCGATGGGAGTTCGTATTGGTTGTGAAACCCCCAGAATCTCCTGGGCATTTATCGCTATGATTCCAGCAAAATACTCAGTAAGTTTTTCAAGATGATTTTCCAAGTCCATCGTAACCAGTTGACTGATCGTGTTGAACTTACATTGGTGCCATGGATGAATTTTATAATCAACAAATATAGCTTGATACTTTGGGAGAGTCTCAAGAATCTCGACAGCTTTCCTCAAATATTCCTGATCAATTAGATCAATATTTATTGGGGCCCATTTAGAGTTGATTTTAACATCATCCATTTTTGCCAGGAGGCCATGTATTTCGTAAACACTGATGTTTAAAGGAGCACGCTTCTTATGTAATTCACGAACATAATTGTTCAACTTTTTTCGAAGTGCAAACAATTGGTCGTGATCATTGGAATAATCATGCTGCTTTTCTTTGGGTTGCTCCAAACATTTACGAAGGTTTTCCAATACTTCTCTTTTGTTGGTCTTGTTGCTATGTAATGGCAGACAAAAATCTCCCAGACCTCTTTCATCCAATCGCTTTTTCACAACCTCCAAGGCTGCAGTCTTTTCACTTACAAATAAAACGGTTTTCCCTTGGGCAATAAGTTCCGCAATGGCATTTGCAATTGTCTGGCTTTTCCCGGTTCCCGGGGGACCATCAATCACCATGTTGGCGCCCCGCTTAATTTGTTCTATAGCCTCCTGCTGACTGCTATCTGCAACCAAAATTTGATAATTATCCCTGGGGTGAACTTTGTCATCCAGATCTTGGGCTGAAACAGGATCGCCACATAAATCCGCCACGGTTCCTTGTATGCCAGAAATGGCCAGGCAATGTGAATGCTGTGCAATACGCGCTGCATTCCTTTCCAAATCTTCCCACATCGCAAGTTTTTGAAAATTAAAAATACCCAATCCAATACCCTGAGTCACTTCCCACCTAGGCATTGATTTAATGGAAGTTCGAACTTCTTCAAAATAATCAAGAATAGGGAACAACTCATTGTTTTCTTCACTGCTGTTTTCCTGCATGGGCAGTTTAATTCTGAATTCATTCTCCATCATTTGCCTTAAGCAATGATTCATAGCTGGATCGTCTTCTTCCAACGTTATGCTCCAAGGAGCGTCCACCGCATCTCGTTCCAGTTTTACCTGTAACAAAACCAAGGGGGAGTAAATCGGTTCATTGCTATCCAAGCTTTCGTACCATTTAAGAAAACCAAGAGCTAAAAACAATGTTGATAGGCCATGTTCTTGTTCAGATTCAGATGCTGTTCGATTTAGCTTTAACAGGCTGGCATTTAATTTTCGATCAGTGAATTCCGTGAGTATATGATTGGGTTTCAAACGATCTGAAATTTTCGCTCTTTTTGTCGCTTCCGCAATTGTTGTTGGATATTGGGATTCCTTGGCAGGTTGAGACTTCTCGTAAAGTGATCTTTTCTCAGTAATACGCATTATCTGGGTTGGTTCCGAATTATCCTGTAAATCACCAGGCTTCGTAATTACTTTTGGCTTAGTTGATTGCGACGATCTTTCTAATGAATCTTCCCAGGCTTCTACATCTTCATGGCGAATCTTCAGCAGGTCCCTTTTCCAGGGAAAAAGCATTTTTAGATTATCTTCGTTTATCAATTCCCAAAATTGAGGTAGCTCGGGAGAAATTAAAAACATACCTGCACGGCCGTGCGAAAACTTGATGAGACGGTTTCGCTTGCTGGTGTCTAGGAGAGAGTTTTGCCAATTGGAAATGCAATCTTCAATTTTCATGGGCATACTGAATTCGACCTTATCAACTTTTAGAAATCTAAATCATTTAAATATCATACCTTTTTTAGGAAATGCCTTCAAAAAGAATCAGAATGGGGTTTAGGAAACTTGGCCTGCCACCAATAAAGTCTACAGTATGTTAAGGTAGTATCAGGAAGTAAAAAGATAAAACATACAAGGGAATGAACAATGTCGAAGCGCAAGACCTATAGCCGTTAATACAAGTTTGGTGCCATCTAGATTGTAGATCAAAAGGTATGACAATGCTGGAAGCATCGGAGCCATTAGGAATAAAAGAAGGAATGCTGTGGAGGTTGCGTAAAGAGTACAAGGAAGATAAGTTTGAGCCATTTTCTGATAACGGCCCGATGTCAGGCAAAAATTCAAAAACCAAGTTCAAAGCCGGTATACCGGAATGGGCCACACATTCCAAAATGTCAAAAAGCAACATGACTCTTGCCTGCCTAAACCAACTATCCACATGCAACTTGCATTACCAGAATGCCCCAAGAAGAGAATCTCGGGATTGGGTAGTTGCAGAATACAGCATCAAGCCCATTGCACTGCGCGCCTTGGACCGAGCCAGGGCAAGAGACAAGGGGAACCATACCCGTAGAAATCCTAAGGGTGGTAGAAGATTACATAAACAAGCGCAAGCCTGCCGTCGACTGGAAAGGGACGCTCAGGCTTTTCACTGGGCGCAGTTATAGAACCAAAATAGCCCACACACTGAAGCGTGTCAGTAAGAAGTATAGCACAAGGTCTGGCATTCCTATCAAAAACCTTCAGCGACTTTGCATGGCTATTGACATATCAGGATCCGGAGGAGACGATGAGTTTTCCCTGTTCTTCAACGAAATCCACCACGCTTGGAAGGCAGGAACCGGGGTGGTGGAATGTGATGCGAAAGTTCAGACAAGTAATACCTATCAGGCGAAGGCACCAAAGGCTTCCAAAGGTGGAGGCTGTACCGATTTCAACCCAGTCTTTGAATGGGCAAAAACCAAGCCCAAGTTTGATGCTATTATTTACCTGATGGATGGGAAAGGCACTGAACCCGAGATGAAACCAACTTGCTCTTTGCTTTGATTGATTCTTCCGGGAAACCAGAATGTGGATTTTAAGATAGGCAGAAGCGTAATAATGGATAAAATTATGGATGTTTAAGCCTAGGTGGAATTGTTGAAATTATTTGAATAACTTTTGAAAATGAAAAGCGGGAAATCATAGCCAAGAAGAAGATAAAAGTACCAGCCGAATGGGTGGATGGAAAAATTGTGATGGGGGCACCGCCTGACAAGCTATTGAGGGGGTTTGGTCACGAGAGATTTCGTCATAGTCAACTGGATTTTAATGTCAAATATCAGTTTTATATATGGTATTTCAACAAGATGGACGAAAGTCATAGGGAAATAATCACTATTAAAAAATCAAGGGTTTCATGTATCAGTTCGGAAGGGGCACATCTTTTAAAAAAGCACCTAAATTTTTTTAAAGAAAAGTTCCTCGAGGAAAAAGCCGATTTAGCCAGTCTCAAAAAAGATTTGAAACAAAAGTGCCAAAAAGAAAAAGCTGGCGTCAGTCATAAAAAAGATATGGAATTGGCTTGGAAAGAAACAATGAAAAGCGCATCAGCAAAAGCAGGAGTCTCAATAAAAGAGCTTAATCAAAAACTGGAAAAGCTTTCAACGCTTGCCAAGGGTGAAGATATCGCCTTGGCGGTAAGAATGGTCACGGATTTTGATGATAGTTGGCTTTTTGAAATTCTGCTTGCAGGCACAATTGTGGTGCCTGCAAGCAAAGATTCAAAAAGCCAAGCATCATCAAAATCCGCCACCATTCTTATTGCTAATTCTAAATCCTCCCCCTTGGCAAGCGTTGAAAGC
>RFZJ01000174.1 GCA_009920765.1 Planctomycetota bacterium
CAGCTTGACAATGGCGGAAAGCGTTTGATCCGGAGCGTTTTGTTCTGGGGCATTTAGCTCTTTCTTTTCCTGTGCCAAAATAACCGACATACCAAGCACCAAACCAACCATGGTAAAAATCGCAAGGTAAATTCTCATTAATTTAACCCTCTATAAAACTTTATTAACCGCAGATTACTGGTTACCATTCAAGTTCTGATATAAATTATCAGCATTACTTAGGATACTACATTATATCGTCTTTTTTTAAAAGGTTTTATTCATGCTACCCCTATTCTTGTTCTCATTGATTGCATTAAACGCAGACCCCGTAACCGTTTTACACCCAGAAAGGGTTTTTGATGGTGTTTCTTCCATTCATGAAGGCTGGATCGTTGCAATACAAGGCGAAAAAATCATCTTTGCAGGGCCAAAACCCAGCTTTAAACCCCCCACCAATGCCCAAGTGATTAATCTTCCAGGCACCACACTGACACCAGGGCTAATCGATGCCCATTCCCACCTGCTATTACACCCCTACGATGAAGCAAAATGGGAGGATCAGGTTTCGAAAGAGCCCGTTGCAGAACGCATCAGCAGGGCCACCATCCACGCCCGGGCGAACTTACTCAGCGGTTTCACCACACTGCGTGATCTGGGAACCGAGGGCGCCCAGCTTGCAGATGTAGGCATCAAATCTGCAATTGAAAAAGGAATTATTCCCGGCCCAAGATTATTGGTGACCACCCGTGCCATTGTTGCAACGGGAAGCTACGCCCCCAGAAACTTCGCCCCCGAATGGCGTATCCCCCAAGGCGCCGATGAAGCCGATGGCGATCATCTGCGCACCCTCGTTCGCAGGCAGATTCGTGAAGGTGCGGATTGGATTAAAATCTATGCAGACACACCCCATGGCCTGGGGCCAAACCCGAAGCCAGCCTTCTCTCTCGAAGAATTAAAACTTGTGGTTGCTACCGCTACAGATGCAGGTGTCAAAGTTGCAGCTCATGCCCAATCCAAGGAAGGAATGAAACGCGCCGCCCTCGCGGGCGTTGCCACCATCGAGCATGGCGATGCAGGCGACATCGAAATTTTTCGTTTGATGGCTCAAAAGAAAATAGGCTACTGCCCCACCCTCGCCACCGCGGAAGCATATGCCCGTTATGATGGCTGGAAGCCCAACTCCCCATTGCCCACAGCGCTTGTCTCTAAGAAAGAAAGTTTCAAGGCGGCTTTGGAATCCGGGGTATTAATAGGAAACGGCAGCGACATCGGAGTGTTTCCCCATGGGCAGGGTTATCAGGAACTTGAGATGCTGGTAAAATATGGCATGACTCCCCTGCAGGCCCTTCGCTGTGCAACTTCGGATGCCAGCAAATTGCTTGCCCTGGAAAACAAAGTGGGCATGGTGAAAGAAGGTATGATCGCAGACCTTGCAGCCTTTGAGGGCGACCCCTCAAAAGAAATAAAAGATGTTCGTAAAGTTAAATTTGTAATGAAATCTGGTACCATCTACAAACAACCATGATGAAAAAAATCCTTTTATTGATTAGCATCTTTATCTTTGGCATGAACGCCATTGCTGGCGAAAAGATCATCATTGCGCATCGGGGCGCCAGTGGCTACCTTCCCGAGCACACTCTGGAAGCCGCTGCCATGGCCCATGCCATGGGCGCAGATTATATCGAGCCGGATGTAGTACTAAGCAAGGATGGCATTCCCGTGGTTTTGCATGATATTCATCTGGATACCGTGACAAATGTCGCCCGGGTTTTTCCCGATCGCAAGCGCACTGATGGCAGGTATTACGCCCTCGATTTCACCGTCAAGGAATTAAAACAACTGGAAGTTACAGAGCGATTCAGCCCAAAAACTGGCAAGGCCATCTACCCTTCCCGCTTTCCAATCAGCCAATCCTCGTTTCAAATCCCCACCATGGAGGAGGAAATCCAACTGGTGCAGGGCTTGAATAAAAGCACCAGGAAAAATGTTGGCATCTATCCTGAAATCAAAGCCCCATCCTGGCACAAAAAACAAGGCTTCGACTCCTCCAAAGCCATTCTTGAAGTCCTTTACAAATACGGATATCGTACCAACAATGACAAATGTTTCGTTCAATGTTTTGAATTTGATGAAGTCAAAAGATTACGAACTGAATTAAAATGGCAGGGGAAACTCATCCAACTCACGGGTGAAAAGGATTCCCTACTCGAACCCATGGGCCTAAGGGAAGTCGCCCGGTTTGCAGATGGCATCGGCCCACCTTTGCAAGTGATCATCTCAGGCAATTCGCAAGAAACCCTCAAGATAACCGACTTTGTAAAAACCGCCCACGCTGCTGGTTTGAAAGTCCACCCCTACACCATCCGCCTCGATACCCTGCCCAAGTATGTTTCTTCCGCACAAGAATTGTTCAAACTTTATCTGGTCGATGCAAATGTGGATGGCATATTCACCGATTTTCCGGATGAAGGGGCAAAGTTTCTAGCCAACTACCACACTCAAAATTCCAATAAATAACACACGGAGATGAAGCATGAAAAAAATTGTCACCTTGATCCTAATACTTGCCTTTGTGCCCTTTTCCCTGGCACTCCCGCCATTAACTCAAGCCACTTCCAGCCTCGGTGCTGTAGAACTTGATGGCTACCTTTATGTGTATGGTGGCCATGCAGGCAAAACCCATAAATACAACACCGAAACCGTTCTTGGCACCTTCCAGCGCTTGAAGCTAGATGGCGGAAAAGAATGGGAAACCCTGCCCGGTGGCCCCAAGGTACAGGGAATGAACCTTGCAACCCATGGCGGAAAAATTTATCGCATCGGTGGCCTGCAACCTAAAAATGCCCCAGATTCTCCCTCCGATAATGTCTCCATCCCTGATTGCTCTTGCTTCGATCCCAAAACAAATACATGGATTCCCATTGCTTCCCTCCCTGCAGGCAGATCCTCCCACGATCTTGTTGTCGCGGCCGATAAGCTCATCGTGGTTGGCGGTTGGGAAAGCAGGGGTAAAGGCAATATGCCCGTCTGGCATGAAACTTCCCTTGTCTTGGATTTGAAAGCCAAGGATGCAAAATGGGAATCGATTCCACAACCATTTAAAAGGCGCGCATTAACTGCTGCAGCTTTAGGCAACAAGGTTTATGCCATCTGCGGAATGGATGAAAATGGTGCGCTGATCAACCAGGTTGATGTCTATGATCTTGCTGCAAAAAAATGGTCGCTAGCCCCTGCCCTGCCGGGTGACAAAACAGGCTTTAGCCCCGCAGCCAATATCGTGAAAAACAAAATCATCATCAGCACCTCGGAAGGCCTGGTGTTTCGTTTGAATGAATCGGGGGATGGTTGGGAAAAGGTTGGCACCTCGACCACCAAGCGCATTGTTCATCGTCTGGTTCCATTTGGCAATAACGCCCTCTTGGTAGGTGGCGCTGCCCCTGGTGGTGCGGGCAATTTTGCAGATCTCGAAGTGGTTACCATTTCTGAAAAAGGTGAGAAGGTACGCTAAGAATATTAATCCGCACCCACTGCGCTTTTAACTCTGATCATTAAAAAACAAAAGACCCATGGAACGCAGTCCATGGGCTTTTAAATACTGCTTCAAGCCCACCCACTGCGCTGGGTGGGGCTTCGTTAAACAACTTCCATCATTGTAATTTCATTTGTCAGTTTGCAACAAACAAACCGCCGGTGAATTCAGGATCCAATACAAACAACGAATCTGTCTGGGTTAGAGTCTGGTTAATTGGATCAACACTAAAGGTTGAAATAACAGGGCCACCGCCTGGGCCTGCCGCTGCCAAAGCTTTGTAAGTATTAAAAAGTTGATCATAAGCAAACCCTGCACGAATTGCGCCGGTAAACCCAGGGAAGGGATTCGTCTGAATGACCGCATAATTCTGATTCAAGATTACCCCAAACTGCGTGTTGGTGGTACCGATCACAAGATCATCCATTGGGTTGGCATCTAAACTTAAAGTCGCAATACTTAGACCGCCAATGCTGGTGAAATCGTTGAACGCAAAGAAGTTCTCGATAAGCGTAGGGTTATTGCCAGTGCCAGCAACATTGAACGACTTGATATTATAGCCACCATTGCTTGCAGGCCCGGTGACTACCTCAAGGGTGGAATCACCCGTGCGATCGCCAGCAGCAACAACAACTCCGCCCGTGAATGCGGTGGAGTAGGCGAAAAAGTCACTTATGGGGGAAGAGGTGATAACACCATTAAGGCTACCCGCATAAACCTGAACCCTTGGGCCGCCACCTTCGCCTGCGCCCACGAGCAAATCGCCGATGCCATCACCAGTCACATCGCCACCTGCAACATAAACGCCCCCGTTAAAGTTGGGGTCATTGAATGCAAAGAAGGAGGTAACAGGCGTGGGATTAAAAGTAAGAGTTGCGAGATTAAATTGAAACACCTTTACATTGGGGCCACCACCTGGGCCGGGGCCTGTAATAATTTCACGAGTATCGTCATTTCCATCGAGTTCATTAAGTGCAACGCGAACTCCGCCTGTAAACCCAACATCATACGCAAAGAAACTGAAGTAAGTGGGAACCGTGGTCAAGCCAGGAATAATGTCAAGGGTTACGGTAACCATGGGGCCACCACCTGCACCTGCTCCAACTGCGGTAAGGTAATTCAAAAGTGGCTGCCCTGCAACCATCGGCTGAGGAATCGCTGATGGGTTCGCAATAGAAACATTGGTAACTGTAAGGGTCACATCATTTCCCGTACCACCAACATAGCTGATTGCAAAAGTTACTGTATTGCCCAGGGAATCGTTGGCTGAAAAGGTTGCACCTTCAGGAAGGCCTTGGAAAGTTCCGGTAATCTGAGTGGAACCTGCAGCATCAATGATTTTAAACTGATTCCCTGCTCGAAGCCCGGAAACAACCGAAGACAAGTTTAAGATGGAATTATTGATGAAAGGAATCGTAGTAGGCATCAGAATCTGACTTGAAGTCGATGAACTATAGATGGAAACCTTATAAGCAGAAGAAACATCCTGAGCAAAATT
>RFZJ01000175.1 GCA_009920765.1 Planctomycetota bacterium
ATGGCTTGGGTGAGAAGTTCCTCTGGGATTTTCTCGCCTGGTTTAAGTAAACTGCGATCCATGGAAGCCAGTGCTGCCAGACTTAGTTCGTGTTTCATATGCGAACTGCATTGGCACAAGCCATGCTGGCCTGCAAGTTCGATTGCATTTTTACGATGATCATCAGTTGTGTTTGCATTATTCCAGTTAAGGCCTTCACGGAAAAAGCCGGGTAGGGTGGGAGTCTGCAGGAAGTTTAATCCTTTGCGTGCCTCCATGATGGTACTCGCTGGTTCGTTGTTTCCTGAATACACTTTTGCTTCCTGCCTCCAGAACCGAACCATGCTTGCATCGAAGATGATGTCCGCATCGAGGATCTCGCCAGTCAAAGGATTAGCCCTGGATGGCCCCATCGCAAATCCCTGGTCTGTTGCTATCCATCGGAAAGTATTGTAATTGATATCTTCTGGATCAAAATCTTCGTTCTCTTGCTGGCGTACTTCAATCGCATCGCGGAACCCGATTTTTTCAAAAGCCTTGTTCCACTCAAGAATCCCCTCACGTACCGCTGCACGGTATTCATCGGGAACTGATTTTTCAATCCAGAAAATGATCTTCTTGCGAGGTGGTGAAAGCTTGCTTGGGTTCTTAGGGTCTACAGGTTCGGCTCGTTCCAATCTCCAACGATTCACATATCGAATAAAAGTGGTGTCCGTGTTTTCAGAGCTGAAATCCTTGACTGCACTGATGAAATGGCCAACGCGGTCATCCGCGATACGGGGTTGGTAGCCACCGCCTGTGTAAGTTGCGGAAACTTCAAGTTCGATGTTCTTGGGAAAAGCTTTGACCTTGCTCCAGGTGCTGCGGCTTGGGTCGAACATTCCCATTCCAAGTTGGGCAAAATCAGACATAAAGATATCGTTGAGGTTGATGAGAACACTTTGCCTGCCTGGGTTGATTGAAATAATTCTCAGTGCAAGAAGGGTTGAATCGGTGTATGTGGTTTCCACAGCCTTGGCGGTGGGGGATCCTGCCTTGGCGGTGAAGCGAACATTTTTCCTGACCAAATGAACTTTGTCGCCCACTCTTCTAAAGGCTATAACCCATTGGTTGTCGAAATTGAGAGTATGGCCACCCATGCCTGCACCACGGGCGATTGCGATGGGTAACAAGAAATTTCGCTCCATCTGGTCCGGGCGGATTTCTGCATAAAGTTTGTCTTCCTTAAGATGAAGCCGAAATAATCCTTCGTATTCTTTTGCCCCCTTTACAACTTTGTCGAAGTCTTCAAATTTCTTTTCGAGTCCTTCCCCCTGGCCCTGCACATTTGCTGAATGCATGAGGGGGATGGTGATAATTGCAAGCAGGGAGGCCAAGCCAATCAATCTATAAAACATTACATTTCTCCAACTCAAATAAAAGAAAGCTTCAATTTTGTTTAAAACTGGAACTTTCAACATAGTTGGTTGATAAGGTGACCACAAGAGAAAATCACCCATTCTTACTTATTTAGCCAACCAAAATAATCGTTAAAATCGTAATAAATTCAAATTTTAAAACTTTTATAAGCTTGGGCTCTTTTAAGTCGATGCTAATACATGAATCTTGATTTTATCTTGCCTATATGCTTGCACAGAGGGCTTATTAATGGCTGCCAGATTTACCCGAAGAACGATATTGCAAGGCCTTGCAGTGGGTGCGGTTCCAGCACTTTTGCCTGCAAATGCCGAAGCTCGTGTCAAACATGATGGCAAAGTGGTTGGGCTTTTATCTGGAGCAAGGGCCCTTGTCGAAACTCTGCTTGCAGAGGGTTGCGAATGTGTATTTGGGATTCCGGGTGCTCAGGAAAATGAACTTTGGGATGCAATGAAATCCCGCGATCTTCCCTACTTGTTTGTCACCCACGAATTTTCCGCCTCAACCATGGCGGATGGTTATGCCCGTGCCACGGGCAAACCAGGGGTGATCAGCGTTGTTCCCGGGCCCGGCCTTACCAACTCACTTACAGGCATGGGCGAAGCCCTTTTAGATAGCATTCCAATGGTCTGCATTGTGGGCGATGTTGCCCGAGGCGAAAAATATCGACCCTTCCAAGTGCATGAACTTCCCATGGAACAACTTCTTAAAGCTGTCACTAAAGAAGTGATTTCAGTAAGCACGGTGGATGAAATCCCCTGTGCAATCCGTACTGCATTCATGAAAGCAAAGGAGGGAGAGCCAGGCCCTGTTGGAGTTTTGGTCCCTTACAATCTCTTTATCGAAACTGCCAGATTTAATAGCCAGCCACTTCCAAACCCAGGCATCCCTTTTGATGAAGCCAGTTTTGCAGAGGCACTATGCTTGCTAAAAAATACCAAGCTACGTGTTGGGATATATGCTGGAATCGGCTGTCAGGATTTCTCTGATGAACTTACCACTCTTGCAGAGGTGCTTCAGGCCCCTGTTGCAACCAGTGTTTCAGGCAAGGGCGCAATTGATGAATGTCACCCCCTAGCAGTAGGCTGGGGCTACGGACCTCAGGGAACCCCGACTGCAGAAAAAGCATTCATGGCTGTGGATTTGGTGCTAGCCATAGGTGTCAAGTTCAGCGAAGTTTCCACTGCTTTTTATTCTCTTCCACCCAAGCCCTATCTTATTCATGTCGATGCCAATGCAGATAACATGAACAAAGTGAAAAAAGCGACAGTTGCAGTTCATACCGATGCAGGCTTCTTTATGAGGAAGCTTTTGGAAAATGAATCTACAATTGCCAGAAATAAAAATGAAAAACTCACCCATTGCATTGCTTCATGGAAAGCGGAAGATGCTCGAAGCAATTCCAAGCCTAATTCCAAGTGTGGCATTGATCCCATGCAGTTCATTTTAGGATTGAGGAAAGCAACAAAACCTGATGCTCTTACTTATGTTGATGTTACCTTAAGCGAGCATTGGGCAGCAGAGGCGTTTACCACACGCAGGCCCAGGCACTATTTCAATCCGACCGATAACCAAGCGATGGGTTGGTCAATTCCTGCATCCATCGGCGGCCAGAAAGCTTTTCCAAACAGGCAGGTGGTAACTATCACAGGCGATGGTTGTTTCTTGATGAGTGCGATGGAAATCTCAACAACAGGTAGGGAATGTTTACCCGTGAAGTTTTTCGTGCTCGATGATCAGACCTATCATTACATGCAAAAACTGCAGAAGCAGGCATACTTGCGCACCACCGCAACCATTCTTGCACGCATGAACTACGAGGCTTTGGCTAAGGGGTTTGGCGTGGATTATCACGAGATTAAACCCGGTGATGATCTCGAAGCTTCGATTCAGATTGCATTGGATAAAAAAGGCCCGGTATTGACCCGGGTCATTACGGATTATGGCCAAAGACCAGTGCGCTGGATTGAAGCTGTAAAGGATCGTTACACCAAGGAGCTTTCCGGCAGGCAGAAGTTGAAGTTCATGGCGCGTATGGGCGCCCGTGCACTCGACCTGAAAAAAGATAACGACTGATTTAATTTTAAATGTGACCACTTTAAGAACAAAACCCATCCTATCAATCAGGGTGGGTTTCTTTGTTTAGCCATTAATAAAACATGATTACTTGGTAATCGGGCCATTTCAAGAATCGTTGGTAAGCTCTTTTAAAGTGGTTTGAAGCATGGTGCCATCGGTAAAGGGGATTAAAATCGAGTTATTGGCCCCTTGATAAGGTGTCGAAGAGGGAAACAAGCCTTCTGGAATATTAAGCCTTGTTTTTAAAACCTTGCCTGTAGTTTCGTCAAGAAGAAGGGTGTCTCCCGATTCGAGGAAAAGAAGTAGTTTTTGTTCGATTACAAATGGTTTGACAATTGGAGCAGAGTTTAGCGGTATATCCCAAAGTGTTTTGGCTCCAGTTAAATCAATCCAGATAAATCTTCCAGCATTTGACGCAATTGCATAGCGGGGTAACTGGTTGGTGCCTTGTACAACCCAATTTGACTTAGGTGTTAATTTTAATTCCAGTGCGTTCAATTTTGTAATAGATCCCTCGGGCTTGGATTCAAATGAAATGAACTCTCCTTGTGAAGAGAGCAATACGCCTTGATTCCCTTTTTTTGTGACTAGGGAATCAAGTGAGAAGCAAAGTGATGGAAAAAGGTTTTGCGGGGTCTTGATCCTTTCGAATGTGGCATCGGGAAGATTGTTCCAGCGGAAAAACGATGTACCATTGGTCCCGTCAGAAAAGCAGAAAGTGTTGTTATCCAAGATTGCGATTTTGCAGGCACTGTTTTTTTCTGAATCAAAGGATTTCCAAGTGGGGCCTGTGGATAATATTGGCTTGTTTTCTTTAAGCCAGATGCGTGCGATGTTGCCATTGGATAAAGGGATGAGAATCTGGTTTCCTAGCGTTTTTGGAATCCCTGCAAAAGCGTGAGTTATCTCAGGAATGTTGAATGTTTTAATATTTGGGGTTTCATTATCAAAGGTGATGAGCTTGATGGTCACTTTTTTTGAAAGTGTATCTTGAAGTAGTTGCAGGGCTGATTTTTTATCTTCCGATTGAAATAGATACGACAAGGGTACTGAATCAGAGTTTGAGTTTCTGGCTATACATAATGCGCCCTCAGTCCAGTTTAGTTGCATTGTGCGAGGGGATAATGGACTATTTTTTGCAAGGAAAAGGTTGCCTGCGGTATCTTCAAGAAGGTAGAAGTTTTTTTCTGGTGTTGGAGCGATGTAAACTGGAGCGCTTTCAAAGCGAGGGGATAGCAAGGTTTTCCACAAGAGTTTGTTATTTTGGGAATCGATTAACTGGGCGACTGTGGAACCATTGGGTAGTTTGCCGGTGATGGCCCAAGCGTTTCTGGAAAGAGCGGGATCTTCTATAAAAGTAGGTTTTGAAGATAGCGTCCCTGTTTGGTGGAAGGGGGATTTCGAGCTTGTAAGTTTTAGTCCCTCACGTAGATTCCAGGCGAAGAAAAGTTTGCAAAAGTGCCCATTGTAAAGGGTG
>RFZJ01000176.1 GCA_009920765.1 Planctomycetota bacterium
AAAAGTAATAAAATTTAATTATATTTACTATTAAGAATCATTGTGTGTGCGATGATGTGAGTTACGGGGGTCCTTGGATTATGAAAGCAATATGTAATCGCGAAGCGCTGTTAGCAGCTTGCCAAGTTGCAAGTTCTGCAATTTCATCTAAGGATGTTAAACCCATCCTTAAAAATTTCAAAGCAGTTGCTGATGAAGACCATTGTGTTTTGATGGCTACGGATTTGGAATTGGGTGTTCGCATTGAAATAGCAGGCATGGTTGTGGAAAAGCCAGGGGAAGCCATTCTTCCTGCTTCCAAACTTATATCAATTTTGAGGGAAACCAGAGATGCAGAAATTCATTTGGAAGCTGATGCTGATTCAAGTCATGTAGCTGGCAAATCTTTTGAATTTGAAATGCCAAGTGAAGATCCAGCAAACTTTCCAGATATTCCAATTTTTTCGGATGAAAAGTATCATGAAATGACTGCGGGAACCATGCGAGCCATGATTCGCAGAACGGTATTTGCATCCGCCTCGGAAATGGCAAGATACACCATGACTGGTGCGCTTTGGGAGCTTGAAAAAGATTCTGTTAGATTGGTTGCAACCGATGGCAGAAGGTTGGCGTGGACCCAGGGTAGCGCATCAGAGCACGGTGGCCATTCTGTCAAAGGTCAATCTCCGGTGGTGCCCAGCAAAGCATTGAATTTGTTGGATCGTAATTTTTCCGATGACCAGGAGACTATTAAAGTTTGTTTCCGCCCCAATGAGGTTTTGTTTAAAACAGAAAGATCGATTGTTTACAGCAGGCTTGTGGAGGGACGTTTTCCTGATTACAAAATGGTGTTACCCAAGAAGTGTGTATCTCATGCGATTTTAAAAGTCGAGCCTTTTGGGGCAGCGGTAAGGCAAGCTGCTATCATGGCGGATGATGAAGTTAAAAAAGTATTGTTTAAATTCAATTCAAAAAAATTGGTGATGCAGGCTCAGGGAAGCATATCGGGCAAATCGAAGGTTGAATTGGCAGTTGAATATCAAGGGCCCGATGTAGAGATCGCCTTCAACCCTGTCTTTGTTTCTGATTTGTTGAAGGTATTACCTAACGATTCAGAAGTACGATTGGATTTGATAGATGCTTCAAGCCCTGCATTATTTAAGTTTGGTGATGATTACCAGTATTTGATCATGCCCCTGACCTGATGAATTAGTTGGAGAAAAAGAAAATGGGAATACGATTTTTTAAGCCAGAGAAAGGGCCGGAAAAAATCGGAGATATTCTGAGTAAGTTATTTGTTGCGAAGGGTTGGGGTAGAAAGCAAGAGCGTTTAAAACTTGAAAAATCCTGGGCGGAAGCCGCTGGGGAAGAATACGCGGAACACACCCGCGTGCTGGTGTTGAAGAAAGGTGTGCTCGAGGTTTCGGTCGATAGTTCTGCGTTGCTTCAGGAATTAACGCAGTACCAAAAGCGCCCGATACTAACGAGGTTACGCAAGCTTTTGCCGGCCTCGGTGCTGACAGACTTGCGTTTCAAGTTCGGTAAGGCTAAGTGATTTTCATTGGAGTATAAAATAGATGACAGAAGATAATATGCTCGACCCTACTTTTGATGAGTCGAATGATTATAACAGCGCCAATGTTCAAATTCTTCGCGATGCAGACCATATCCGCAGACGGCCGGGTGTTTATATCGGGGATATTAATACCACCGGCTTACACCACCTTGTCTATGAACTTATTTACAACAGCGTTGATGAGGCTCTTGCAGGTTTTTGTAATAATATTCAAATTCACATCTATGTCGATGGCAGCATAAGTGTAAAGGATGATGGTCGCGGTATCCCTGTTGATATTCATCCCCAAGCCAAGAAACCAACTTTGGAGGTGGTATTAACCACCGTGGGTGCGGGTGGCAAATTCGACAAGGGAGCTTATAAGGTTTCTGCAGGTTTGCATGGTATGGGAGCCAAGGCTGTAACCGCATTAAGCGCCTGGGTTGAAGCAGAAGTTCGTCGTGGTGGGCGTACTTATGTTCAAGAATATGAACGTGGAAAAGCTACCACGGAACTCAAGGATATTGGTATCGCAATTGGTACGGGGACCCGGATCAAATTCAAACCCGATCATGAAATTTTCAAAGATCTTGATTTCAAATATGACACTCTTGAAGATCGGTTGCGTGAGTTGGCTTTTCTTAATAAAAGTTTGTCTTTTACCCTGACGGATGACCGTACTGGCAAATCTGAAGAGTTTAAATATGAAGGCGGGATCGCAGAATTTGTGAAGCATCTTAATCGTAATAACGATGTGATCCATCCGCCGATTTATATAGAACACAACGTGGGTGAAATAAAAGTTGAATGTGCTTTGCAATATACAAGGGAGGATGAAGAGCGCGTTCGCTGCTACGCCAATAATGCTTATAATCCCGTGGGTGGAACCCATCTCAGTGGATTTCGTTCTGCGCTTACCCGCACCTTGGGTGCGTATGGTGAAAAACTTGACGTTTTCAAGAATTTACGACCTATTGGTGAAGATTTTCGTACCGGTGTTACAGCGGTGGTTAGTATTCAACATCCCGAGCCACAATTCGAATCCCAAAATAAAATCCGCCTTCTCAATTCTGATGTTGAAGGTGCTGTTTCTGCTGCGGTTGCTGAAAAACTGGGCAAATACTTGGAAGAGAATCCCAAGGAATCAAAAATCATCCTTGATATGATCATGAACGCTGCAGAGGCGCGAGAAGCTGCTGCAAAGGCTAGAAAAGCCATTCGTGATAGGAAGAATATTCTTAGTGGCGGTGGATTGCCCGGTAAGTTATTTGATTGCACCACCCGCGATACTGAGGAATCTGAGTTGTTCCTGGTCGAAGGTGATAGTGCAGGTGGCAGCGCGGAAGCTGGGCGTGATCGCATGTATCAAGCTGTTTTGCCATTGCGAGGCAAGCCCTTGAATGTTGAAAAGTGCAGGCTTGAAAATCTGCTCAACAATACAGAAATCTGCAGCCTTATATCTGCAATCGGTGTGGATATAGGCAACCAACAGGATTACGAAGCAGTAAGAAGTTCGCTGCGCTATAACAAAATCATCATCATGACCGATGCCGATGTCGATGGGCAGCATATTCGGACTTTGCTTTTGACATTCTTTTACAGGCAGATGGCGCAGTTGGTGGAGCATGGCCACATTCATGTTGCCCGCCCGCCACTTTATAAGGTCGTGCAGAAAAAACAGATCCGCTATGTTGCTACTGCTGAAGATATGCAAAATGAACTTTTAGAGCGCGGCCTAGATGGCACCGGGCTTATCATCCTGCCTTTACCGGGCTCGAATGCAGAGCGCATCACCTTGAATGGTGAAAGATTTGCCCACCTCCTTAAACTTACTTCACGCATGGAGGATGCGCTTCAAACCTTGGAAAAGCGTGGTTTAGGGCTTAGGGCGCTTATCGAGCGGGTTAAAGATGGTGTGCTTCCTTATTGCAGAGTTCTTTTATCGGGAAGAGAATATTGGTTCTTTTCTCCTGCTGAAGTCGATGCATTCCGCAAACAGGAACAGGAAAAAGCAGGAAAAGAATTTGTTGCAGGCAATGAAGATCAACAACCTGTTGCTGTTCCTAGTCCCGAAGGCGTTGATAATACAACCCCTGCAATACCTCCTGCGGATGTCTTTTATGCTCAGGAGTTACACGAAATTCGTGATATCAACAAAACAATCGAAGAGCTTAAAGCATTTGGTTTGTTGCCCACCGATCTAATTCCTCCAGTTCGAATTGCAGGCCGTGAACCGGTTCCCAGGTTGGTGTTGACCAATGGCGATCAAAGTAAAAACCTCGAACATTTGCGGGGCTTGGTTGTTGAAGTTCGAAGAATTGGTGAAAAAGGCATGACCATTACCCGCTTTAAAGGGCTGGGCGAAATGGATCCAGAAGAGCTTTGGGATACCACACTTGACCCTCATCAGCGCACACTCATGCAAATTAAACTTGATGATGCCTTCAAGGCTGATGAGATGTTTCGTACCCTCATGGGCGATAAGGTTGAGCCTCGCAGGGACTTCATCCATAAATATGCGCTGCAAGTCACTGAAATTGACTACCATGGTGCGTGATTTCTCTTGGGGAATTAACCGCCATGGATTCATTGCCTAGTTCTTCGAGTCGCTGGATTCAGTTCAAGCATGGCTACGCCTTGGGCATATGCAATTTATGGAACAAGGGCCAATATTGTTCCATTATCACCCCAGCAGGTATTGTAGGGTGTGGGATATATGACCTTAAAACTCCTGCGGAATTTGATCAGGCGATAGCTATTGCCAAGGGGACCCCTGCGAATCCGCTTAAAGAGCCTGAAGATCTTTTCGAGGCAAAAATTGTTGGCATGACTCCTAAGGCTGCTTCGTATGGCATTATCCTTGGGATAACAGGTCGTGAGGCGGTTGAGTTGATGCAACTTGCCTCTTTAAAAATAGAAATGCCACACATTGAAAACCCTGCATCATTACTTCAGGTAAAAGCTTTTGATCATATCACTTTGGTGGTGAAGGACCTTCAAGCATCGCAGAACTTTTATGTAAATATTTTGGGAATGAAGTTGGTTGCAAGACCGCCTTTTTCCTTTGATGGATTGTGGTTTCAGTTGGGTCGGGTGCAGATGCATTTGATCCTTGAGTATGAAGGTTCTTCGCCTGCTGGGAATTTGTTGCCTTTGGAAAAAAGGCAGACTCGCGGGCCCCACTTTGCGTTTGAAGTTGCTGATGCTGATGCCACCATTGGTATTCTTAAACAAAATAATATTCCAATTCTTTCCGGGCCTAAACTAAGGCCCGATGGATATGTGCAGGTATTTATAAGCGACCCAGATGGCCACATGGTGGAACTGTGCTCGGTAGCGAAATAGTCATATCTTCTT
>RFZJ01000177.1 GCA_009920765.1 Planctomycetota bacterium
TCCAGAGCAATCTTGAAATGCTGACATAACAGCATCGCCTCATCCAGTGTAATCGCTGTTTCACCGCGTAACCTGCGATAGGCACTGTCGTTGCTGATGTCGAGGACCCCTGCCATTTCATCCACAAGGGATATGTTGGCAGGAACCACTTTTTTTATTCGTTTAACAAACTGTTCGGAGAACCTGAAGGATTTTTCAGCGTTTTTTTTAGCCATTTTGTTTGGTGTTTTTCCTGAAAACAGGAAATTATTTAAATGAAAAAACACAAGCGCAGGTCCATTCGCAGGCTTGGGTATTGCAAAAAACGCAAATGTTTTGATGATACAAAATTGGATTTGCAAAAAATGCAACAAATCCGACGCTCCCTGCAAACTGCCTTTTTACTACCCCACAGGGATGAAAAAAAGGGGTGGACCCCCAGACAGCTGCTTCGGCCACAATTTGCGCCGCGCAGGCCGTTGTGCTTCAACCCGCGCAGGCCGTTGTGCCTCAACCCGCGCATTGCCTGTCATCGACTTCGTCGACCTCAATTATTGTGGCAAGGAACTCCTCTTGCTCTAACAGGCGATGCGCGGGTAGGGACAACGCTTTTTTGACAGAACTGGATGGTCTCGGTCTCAATCGACAAACAAGCCTCTGGACCTGATACGCTAAGATCTTAAGTATTGCACGTTTAGTTCGGCGATTAGTATCCACATCATTGTAGATTAACACAAGATCTAGCGGGCAGGCTCGGCAGGCTTGGCGATGTTTGCACCGCCTACGGCGAGAATTGGTTGGTAGCTTTTGGGGCGGCTCCATGTCAGTCAGGCGTTTATATCGCCACCAGAAGCTTCATTTATGACATGAGACTTTTACAGCATGACGACTCCTTTCGTATCATGCATCGGCAAGATAAAAAAAAAGCGGGGGGTCGCCCGCTTCGGGCGCGGCTTCAACGCGCAGGGCGCGCGGCTTCAGCGCGCAGGCGCGGCTGCCGCCAGCATCTCGAGGGCTTTGCGGGCCAGCTCTTTCGGGGAGAGCTCCATCTTGGCCGCTTCAGCCAGTGGCGGACGGTTGCCTTTGCCAAGGGCGTGGGCCCAGCGTTTGGGTTCCACCCCCTCGTAGCTCGCCAGGAAGCAAGCCTTCGATTTCGCTAGGCGATCCTCGAGCTCCGCCTGGGATGGCGGAATTAGCTCGGGGGGCTGCTGTGGTAGCGGAAACGGGAGTCGTTTGGGTCGAGCGCGCATGTGGTAACTAATGAAAGTCACCTCCGTCACGCCGAAGATATCGCCAAACAGCCCAGTCCAGTTCTCCTTGGAGAACGTCAAGGCCGCCTCGGGGGCCACCGCCTCAGGGGCCGCCACCTCGGGAGTTGCTGCTTCGGGGGCCGCCGCTTCGGGAGCCGCCGCCTCAGGGGACGCTGCCTCAGGGATTGCCGCTTCGGGGTCCGCCGCCTCGGGGTCCGCTGCCTCGGGAGCCGCTGCCGAGGCGGGGGCACGCTTTGTGGCGAGTCGCTCGAGCGCAAGGCGCGCTGCATCACGTTTCTGCTGCTGAGTCATCGTGGAGTTCAACGCTTGGTGGTTTCTTGAATACGCTGTGTGTGGATCATGCACTCCCTAACCGAGCCTTCAAAATTAACATTGCATATCTAAGCTGAAAAAGTGATAAAACCATAAATGGTGGCTCTTCGGCCAGTCCTTACTCCAATAGTGGACCGGTAAGTATTTTCTGCAGTGGATCGCCTAGATATAGTCTTGAGGACATCTATGCACCTTCTTATACAGGCGGCGCGGCCGCTTGCTGTCTGTCCAACAATGGTGGACCGCATCTTCATATTCCTGCTGTTCCTCCTGATAATGATTGTGGCAACGTTGCTTGCCTTTAGTGTCCGCGTGGGGCCACAATCACTGTCACGCGCCGCGCTGGCAATCAAATCGGCACCCGGCGCCGCTCCATCAAGCGGCGCGCCGCCCGGCGCCGCGCTGGCAAGCAAAGCGCCGCCTAGCGTCACGCATGGCCTAGTAACTGGCGGAAACGAAGAAGAGCTAGGAAGTTTCAAAAAGCGCCTAACCAACACCTTCATGATTTCCAGCTACAGCTACCCGGCGGGCCTCTGGCGTGAAATAGAATGGATTCCGTTCGGTTCCCTCAACCAGATCAGAGTAAAATTATGGTACGACACCGCCAAGAACAAGTTCTTAAGAAAAGATCGAGATGGATTTACAATTTCCACTAAAAGCTCCTTTGCAGATTGCTACAAGTCTTTAACGGGCGTCGTCAACACTGTTTATCGGCTCCATTTCCCTCCAGGGTTGAAAGCCAAGATTGACATAGCGAGTGCTGCCTATGTCTATGCAAACACCATACTCAACAGGCCAATAATCTTCCACACCACGTCCAGGAAATTGCTGAATACTATTGTTAGTAACCTAGTGGGTGAAGGGGGGCTTTATGCCGGATTCAGCAAGGCCAGCCTGAAGGCATGGGATGCCGGTGCTGGAAATGGCCTCATATCGAAGATTGAACAGTGTTTATTCCAGGTCGACAAGTGCCTGAAATATATGCAGACCGCCATCTCGATGGCAATGCAGGCGACAATTAGTACACGCAATGCGATACCAGAGGCGAATATAAATATAGCCTTGAATGGATTGAACGCAATAATTAGGCAAATTAAGAGTGAAGCGAAAAATGCAAAAGTTGGGGCAAAAGCCCAGGCCTTTGACGCCAAGATGGCAAATACCCCAGCTGGCGTACATGCCAAGTTTAACGTGATGATTGCCGCGGCAATTGCCGTGGCAACTGCCATGGCAACTGCCGCGGAAACTGCGGCAACTGCTGCGGCAAATACTGAAGCCATTACAAATGCAGTTTCCGCAGCGGCCACCACGGAGGTCGCCGCGGCGACCGCCGCGGCGACAGCCTCGGCAACCGCTGTGGCGATAGCTTTGGCAACTGCCAAGATCCAAGTAGACACAAGCATACCCGATGTCAACAAACCAGCAGCAATTGCCGCGGAAGTTGCCACGATGGTCGCCGCGGAGATCGCCTTGGTAACCGCCGCAGTAACTACCATAGCAACTGCCGCGGTGACTGCCGCAGCAACCACTAAAGCAGACACAAGCATACCCGATGCCAACAAACCAGCAGCTATTGTAGCTGCCGTTAGGTCAGCTGTCGATGCATCGGTTGTAGCTGAAAAAGTACAGAAGCTTGATGCTCTAGTCTTGGAATCAGTATACGTAGAAACCGAGGGGGCTTTGCTTGCTAAAGAAATTAACCTTCTGGCCACAGAAGCTGCAAATAACGTTCGTGAGGCAGCAGAGCCCACGACATCTGAAGATGATGTCAACCTTGCGGCCGCCTCGGCCGCAAATGCAACAAAAACTCAGGTTGAAACGGAAATAAACCGACTCGCGAACACTATTGCAGGCTCAGATGGGAATATGGAAGTGGCATTAGTAAGAGCGAAGTCACAAGTTCTGTCCACAAAAATCGAAAGTAGGGCTGCCAAAAACGTGCAAGCAGCATTTGTGGAAGCTCAAGCCTCTGGTCTTGATCATGCGCAAACTCAAGCTGCATTGACTGCAGCCGGACAATCAGTCCTTGATTCATACCGCAAAGAGGAAGCAAGAGTTAAAAAGGGTCTTACGGCTCGGGCCAAATTAGACATCGCAAATATGATCAACGCGGCAAGCATAGCTTTTGCAGAAGAAAGCGCTGAGCGAGATTATGGTAACTCACTCCCCGAGGCGGCGGCCCTAACCCCCTCGGGGACCGCCGCGGCGGCCCTAACTCCTGAGGAAATGGCGGCAGCAAAACTCAAGGCGGACCTTGATGCAACCCTGGCACATAATAATGCTAATGTGGAAAATGCCATTCAAGCCACTACTAGGGCTGTAGATGCAGTTATAGCTGCAACAGCCAGGACCCCGATGTGGAGCATAAAGGTTGCCCACATTGAAGGCGAGCCATCTTACAACTGGGATGAGCTCTGGGGCGCGTTCAATACGGGGGTTGCAGATTTCCTAACTCAAATTAGGGCGGCAGGCGACACAGTTGCGAGTTTACGTTTCAAACAAAATACGACGAGAGCAAAAATGATAACCAACTACATCGCCCCTCTCCACGACATATACGTCATATTCAAAACCTTAAGCGAGGCTCAACAATATTTACCAGTTAGTTCTGATAGTCGAGATGTGCTTATCACAAAAGTCTTTGAGTGTAAAAACAAAACCGATCTGCTGTACGCCTCGAGGGCATTCATCCCTTTCAATAGCTTAGTAAACGATCAGAATGTAATCAGAGAGAGTCAATTTGATGGAGATGACTGCGAAGAATCAACGCTAATGCAGCTAAAGAATAAGGCTAACAAGTTGGTGAGTGACAGCAAAAACCCGGAATATCAGGAGCCCATTCTTGAAGAGTATAAAGACCCTGAGGTGTCTAAAAGTGCTGCACCCCCTGTCAAGGTGGTCGCCAAAGATGATACCCCCAAAGATTATGAAATAACAGGAGGGGGGCTCCAGATTATCTTTGGCGGGGCGCCGCCGGCGCCGCCGGCGCCGCCGCCGCCGGCGGGAGGAGTGCCTCTGTCGTCACTAGGAACTGGATCTCTGAAATCTTTGGAAGATCTGTTGAGGGCTGAAAATAAGAAGGCTGGCGCTGCAGTTGCGGTTGTTGCCGCCGCGGCGGCAGGGGCGCCACCAAAGTGCAGTGTCTGCGGGACTGCATACGATGAGGGCAAAATGTTTAAATATTGCAGGTACCACGGTTGGAGTGCGCCCGGCGAAAAACCAGCCGACAGCAGCAGCACGGGGGCGCCAGCTTCAGCTGAAGCTCCAGC
>RFZJ01000178.1 GCA_009920765.1 Planctomycetota bacterium
CGGGGGCACTGATTATCCCGAATACTTTGAAAAATATGGTGGCGCCGTTCTAGGCACCGCTGTAGATAAATGCGCCTACTTCGCAATATCCCGCTTCTATTCCAAACTTTTTGATTATTCCATCAGAATTGCCTATCGAAAAGTCGAATGCGTTTCCTCCCTTAATGATATTGAACATGCCCCCTTTCGCGAATGCATGCGCTGGACCGGCCTCCAACAAGATGTTGAAATAAATCACTCTGCAGAACTTCCCGCAGGTACAGGCTTGGGCTCTTCTTCATCCTTTACTGTCGGGCTTCTCAACACCATCTATGCTTATCAAAGAAAATTAGTCCCAAACCTTGAATTAGCTTACGAAGCCATCGACATTGAACGCAATGTTCTTAAGGAATCGGTTGGTGTTCAAGATCAAACCTTTGCAGCAGTTGGCGGATTCAATCTCATCGAATTTCGCAGCTTGGGCAATTTTGTTGTCAATCGAATTCCTTTTTCCCCTATTAGGCTTGAAGAATTTGAAAACCACCTCATGGTTTTTTTTACTGGAATCAAACGTAGGGCAGATGAACTCGCAAGCAAACAAGTTAAAAAAGTACATTTTAATCTCAAACGTCTGGCAGCCATGCGGTTGCTGGTAGATGAGGGTTACAATGTCCTTGGAGGCTCCGGGCCCATTTCTGCTTTTGGTGATACCCTCCATAAATCATGGATGCTAAAACGCTCTCTCGATGAAGCTATCAGCAATGATACTGTTGATGAACTATACCAGGCGGGCATGGATGCAGGCGCTATTGGCGGAAAACTTCTGGGAGCAGGCGGCGGTGGTTTCATGCTGTTTTTTGTACCACCAGAAAAAAAGGCTTCAGTCACAAAAAAACTGGCTCACTATCAACAAGTCGATTTTCATGTTAATTCCAGTGGTTCTCATGTCATTCACGCTGATAGCGAACGCTACATCAGCCATTTACCATCTGTTATTCGGGAGGCCGCATGATCAAACCACTTTCAAACATCCCCGTGCTAATTCTTGCAGGTGGCTTGGGCACTCGCTTAAGATCCGTCTTAGCAGACAAACCCAAAGCGCTTGCCCCTATCATGGGTAAGCCTTTCCTTGAAATCCAAATCGAACTTCTAAAAGATCAAGGTGCAAACCACTTCATTCTTTGCGTTGGCTACCTTTCCCAACAGATCTCTGAAACCTTTGGTGATGGATCGAAGTTTGGTGTGCGTATTGATTACTCTGAAGAACGAGATCAACTTCGTGGTACCGCAGGCGCAATCAAACTTGCCCAACCCTTTATTAAGGATCGTGCCCTCGTATTGAATGGCGATACCTATCTTGATTTTGACCACAACGAACTGGTTTCAAGACATCTTGCAGAAATCAAATTTGGCGCCAAGGCCACATGCACCCTGGCAAGGCTTGAAAATGCATCTCGGTATGGAACCGTAATCCTTGATGAGCATGACCATTACATAGCTGGTTTCCTTGAAAAAAACATCAACAATCATGGCCCAGCTTGGCTTAATGCGGGCGCTTACATGCTAGAACGCAGTTTTGTCGAAGCTATTGCCCCCGACAAAATCGTTTCCCTTGAAAAAGAAACTTTCCCAAATCTAATTGCCAAGGGTGGAAAAATCGCTGCAACCCTTAGCAGCAGGGCATTTTACGATATTGGCACTCCGGAAGATTACAAAGGTTTTTCTGATCTTTATCAAAGGTGGAATCATGACCGACATCGAGCTGCTTAAAACTTCCCTTAAATCCGCAATGGCTGTTTATCAAAATGTTCTTGATAACGAAACCGATTGTATCACCCATATTGCCACCAAGCTTGGCGATATTTTAGAAGCGGGTGGCACCATTTATCTTTGTGGTAATGGTGGAAGTGCTGCAGATGCGCAACATATCGCCGCAGAATTTGTCGGCAGATTTCTCCGCGAACGCAAGGCTCTTCCAGCCCAAGCCCTTACCGTCAACACCAGCATTCTCACAGCCATTGGCAACGATTATGATTTCTCCCAAATATTTTCACGACAAGTAAAAGCCATGGTTACCGCAAAGGATGCTTTGGTAGGCATCAGCACCAGTGGTAAATCGGTAAATGTTTTGGAAGCAATCAAAGAAGCAAAAAAAATTGGCGCCCTTACAGTAGCTTTCACCGGCTTTCCTGGCGAACCGCTTGCCTCGGCTTGTGATCTTGCTTTCAAAGCCCCAACCAAGGAAACTCCACGTATACAGGAAGTGCACATCGCTGCTTGGCATGGCATTTGTGATATCATCGAAAGGCGCGTCCATGAACAAGAAACCGGCAATTTTTCTGGACAGAGACGGGGTGATCATCGAGGAAGTCAACTACCTCTCGCATCCTGATCAAGTCAAGCTTATCCCTGGCGCTGCCAAAGCAATCAACACCCTGAACACTTTGGGTATTCCTGTCATCATCGTCAGCAATCAAGCTGGTGTTGCAAAGGGTTATTTCCCGATCACCCAAATCCCCTTGGTGCACGCTAGGTTAAACCAATTATTAGCGCAAGAAAACGCCCATGTGGATGCAATTTATTACTGCCCTCATCACCCTGAAGGCTCCGTCCCCGAATACTCATTCAAATGCAAATGCAGAAAACCTTCACCAGGAATGTTGCTCGAAGCTGAAAAAAATCATCAACTTGATCTTTCAGCCTCATGGATTATTGGCGACAAAGCTTCTGATGTTGAAGCTGGAATAAATGCAGGGTGCAAAACTATTCTTGTTAAAACTGGCTACGGGGATAACATTAATTCAGAATCATTACCTCCTAGTACAATTATCAAAACTGATTTGCTTGAGGCTGTGAATTTAATTCTACTTTCAAACTCTTCTCTTGATTGTTGTGCCTGATTTATTTTTAGGGAGATTCTATAAAGTGCCTGCGAAAATTCTTATCACTGGTGGTGCCGGCTATATTGGCACTGTCCTTGTACCCATGCTCTTAAATGATGGCCACCATGTAACAGTCCTTGATAACTTTCTATTTAATCAACCTACCCTCCTCGATTCTTGCATTGATCCAAAACTTACCATCGTCAGGGGGGATTGCCGTGATAAAAATATCATCACCAAGCTGATCAAAGATGTTGATTACATCATTCCTCTTGCGGCAATCGTTGGGGCACCTGCTTGCAACCTTGATACCACGGCTGCAACTTCAATCAACCTAGATGCAATCAAATTAATTCTTTCATTACGAGCCAAAAATCAACGCATCGTTTTACCAAATACCAACAGTGGCTATGGCATTGGCAAAAAAGGTAGTTTCTGCACCGAAGATAGCCCCTTGGAGCCAATCAGTCTTTATGGTAGAACCAAAGTCGATGCAGAACGAGCGGTTTTGGATGCAGGCAACTCTCTAACTTTTAGATTGGCAACCGTTTTTGGATTATCTCCAAGAATGCGCATCGATCTTTTGGTAAATGATTTTGTTTACAGAGCTGTAAATGATAAAGCTGTGGTTATTTTCGAAGGGCATGCCAAACGAAATTATATTCATATTCGCGATGTGGGCAGGGCGTTTGTCCATGCAATCAACAACTTCGAAAAAATGCAAGGGCAGGCTTACAATGTTGGTCTTTCTGATGCAAACCTCTCTAAAATCGAGCTTTGCAAAGAAATTCAGAAGTATGTTCCAAGCTTTGTATTTTTGGAAGCCCCTATAGGCGAAGACCCAGACAAACGCGACTACATTGTTTCCAACGAAAAAATTGAAAAGACAGGTTTCAAACCGAAATTCAATTTGAATGATGGCATCCAAGAACTCATGAAGGGCTACATCATCCTTCGCAACCGCATTTATGCAAATGTGTAAAAAGCATGCCTAATGAACCCTCTATTGTAATTGTTGGTGCAGGTATCGTTGGCCTTTCTACCGCTATGCATCTTGCTCAAGCTAAAGCCGGCAAAGTTTTAGTCTTGGAAACCGAGAAAGATGTCGCAGAACATCAAACCGGTAATAACAGCGGGGTAATCCATTCAGGCCTTTACTACAAGCCTGGTTCCGCCAAGGCTAAAAACTGTGCAGAAGGCCGTGAGGCTATGTACGATTTCTGCAAAGAATATGGCATCGCTCATGATCGTTGCGGAAAAATCGTAGTCGCAACTAATCCCGATGAATTACCCCGAATGGCCGAACTTGAAAAACGCGGCCTTGCTAATGGCCTAACAGGAATCAAACAACTCTCCAAAGAAGAGCTAAAAGATTACGAACCCCATGTCGCTGGGATTGCAGGATTGTTTGTTCCGCAAACAGGCATCGTGAATTACAAAGATATCTGCAAAGTTTACCAACGATTGATAACAGAATCTGAAGGCGAAGTTCGCTTGGGAACTAAATTCATCTCCTGCAAACGCGATAATAACGGCATAGCCATTGAAACCAACCAGGGAAAGATTCCCGCTTCTTTTTTAATTAACTGTGGCGGCCTGCAATCAGATCGTGTTGCCAAGGCTTGCGGTGTTGAACCCGGAGTTCAAATCGTTCCATTCAGGGGTGAATATTACGAACTTGTTCCTGAAAAACATCATTTGGTAAAGAACCTTATTTA
>RFZJ01000179.1 GCA_009920765.1 Planctomycetota bacterium
TCAAAAAATTCAATATACTCAGTACGAAATTCTCCACTTTCACCAAACGGCCATTTATCAGGACGTATAATCACATCCAAATCACCAACCGAATCAATCCTACCTAAAACCTTGAGCGGAGCCGAACCAAAAATTGCATAATCACCGTCACTCAGATTATATTCAGATAACATATCTAAAAGCTCATCTAAAGTCTTTTTCTGACTCTCATTTAATTCACCAAATCTACACTTGGAATTTGCCCAGCTTTAATTACAATGTAGTGTACATCAATTTACCATCAAAGAATGCCGAGATTTTATTGCATACTACTTCCCTAACTTTACTGCAAAAACTCCGCATCCAAGACCCCGATGGATGGGAAAGCTACACCAAGCTTTATCTGCCTTTGCTTTATAAGTGGCTTAAAAATGTGGGCATCAGTGATGAGGATGCGCAGGATATCTGCCAGGAAGTCTTCATCAACACCTATACATCCCTGAGCAGTTTTGAACATCATGGCACGGGAAGTTTTCGCAGGTGGCTGCGCACGATTGTAAACCGCAGGATCAGCGATCATTTCCGCAAGAAAGAAAAAGATTCGCCGGTTGTTCCCATCAAGGGTAGCGGCCCCAAAGTCTTGTCAGAATCCTGGGAGGAGGCATTTGTCAATGAAGTTTATCAATCTGCATTGGCAATGGTCAGGCAAAAAACCTCCCCGCGGGACTGGGCGATATTCGAAAAACTTCATTTTTCGGACAACTCCATCCAGGAAATTGCAAAGCAATACAAGATTACTGCCAACTCAGCAGCAGTAATCCGCTGCCGGATTTTGTTCAAGTTGCGTGAGATTGTTGGAGATTGTGTAAAATGAACCATTTTTTTTGTAATTCTTAATCTCTGCCTTCGATTATTAGTGTTGTGAACATTAAAAGCAAACAATTGGACATCAAACATGTCCATTCTGATAATGATGCAACCATTCCCGAGGTAAATCTGGCATCCCCTGATTGCCCGACCCTGCCAGATTTGAAGTTATTCACCACGGGCCATTTGCCCGGCATGGATTTCGAAAAAATCGCCTCCCATGTCGAATCGTGCAACCTTTGCCTTGGCAAGATGGAGTCCAGCCTTTTCAATGTTGAAAATGATGAATTCCTCAAGCACATAAAACCCATCGATGAATCCTTTATAAACGAATTGCAAACCCCCAGCGCAGTCTTGCAAAAAGCCCTGGCACTTTCAGGCAGGGGCGATCCAGCACACCGTATTGAAAAGTACCGCCCCCTGTTTGCCAAGCCTTCCTTTGAGGACGACCTGGGCACCTTTGGAAAATTCCGGATCATTGCTGAAATAGGCTATGGCGGCATGGGCATGGTTTTTGATGCCTACGATACCCTGGCAAACCGCAGGATTGCACTTAAAACCCTCAGGCCCGATCTTCTAGGCAACCAAACTCTTCGCGAGCTTTTTATTAATGAAGCTCAAAATGCAGCAAAGTTGGTTCACCCCAACATCATCATGCTGCTTGATGTTGATACGATCGAAGGCGTGCCTTACATTACAATGCCCCTGCTAAAGGGCGAATCCCTCCAGAAATTTTTAACCACCCATCCCAATGGGGTTGGAATGCCCCTTTTCATGCATATTGCCAGACAATTACTTTCTGGCCTGGAACACTTGCACTTAAAAGGCCTGGTGCACCGTGATATAAAGCCCTCGAATATCTTTTTGGAAACAGGGTTGGATGGAAAACTTCATGCCATTTTGCTGGATCTTGGCCTGGCTCGATTGGTGGAGGTTGCAGGGCATTCAGAGCTTGGATTGGGTACGCCCGAATTCGCAGCCCCAGAGCAGATTCGTGGCGCAAAGGTTGATACCAGGGCGGATATATTCAGCCTTGGCAGGGTATTTGAAAAAATGATTCATGGATTGGATCACCTTCCATCGAATCAACCCTTGAAAATTTTCCCCTTGAACCTGCACTCCGATCCACTTGCTGATCTCATCCGCAGGATGACCGATCCCCAGCCCGGCAATAGGCCAGCCACTGTAAAAGATGTAAGAAATTCCCTGGAATCACAGCGAAGCTTAAAGCCACTAAAAGTGGGCGCTTTAATTCTGCCCTTTGTTTTGGTTGCCATGGCCCTTGTTTATTTTTCTTTCAACCACCGTGATCCATCCCCAAATAATGGATTAAATAAAAATCCTGTTGCAATTACTTCTCAAGCACCCGTTACAACCGCTTTGGATCTTATTCCAGCCCATGTTTTTTTGGGCACGAATCCCCTTTTGAATTCCATTTCAGGTAATGGCAGGGTCTTTGCCAGTTACACCCACAAAAACAATCTTTCCCTGAATTATTTGGGGGATTCTGCAAAAAAAACGGATTTGGCACTTCCATTTGAGGCCAATTTCTTTGCGTTAAACCAGCAGGGAAATCTTTTGGCTGCCAGTAATTACATGGGAAATATTGCGATTGTAAAAATCCCGACGGGAAAAGTTCTTTTTGCAATGCAAGATAAGAAAAATATACAGGTGGAAAACTTGGGATGGGGTGGCAAGAACTCCGATGTACTTTTGTTTTCAAAAAATAACAAAATATTTCAACTCAAACCAGAATCTCAAGACAAGTACCCCGATGGCATCTCCGAAATCGAGGACCCCAGGGTTTTTAAAAACGCCCTCAAATGCGACAATATCACCGCCCTTGCCGGCACGGATTTTTTCCTCGCCAATATCAGCATGGCCAACAACTTGAAACGGGTTTTAATGGTTTACAACCTTGCTGAAAACAAAACAGCGAAAATCAATTCTCCCGCCCCGGTTTTAGAAAGATCCAATAAAGCCATCAGGTCCCTTGGTTGGGTTGACAACGAACTGATTTTCGCCACCCAGAACCGAAACCTTTTCGAATACAGCCTGGCTCCAATCAACAACCCCCAGGATCCAATTATGTCCTTGGTAAAATCGTCCGAACTTCCCAGTGCCATAGATGATTTAATCTGGCTCGATACCAATCATTTCATCGCCTTGACAGATCTAGGCGAACCCATCCCCTCCCTTTATTTGTACCAGCGTGAAAACCTTTCTTCTTCCAAAAAAATTGAAACCCATGGCGAGTGGGTCAAACAACTCAAGAAGCTTGAGGGGAACTCCTTTGCAGCATTCTGCGAATCGGGAAAGGTTCTCACCTACACGCTTTCCAAATCACTAGGCAACTAAAAGTTCCTGCATAAAATCTTTGCGTCAATCTTCGCAATAAATCGGCTCAAATTTGAATTATCTGGCAGCGTATTGCCAATTTGGTTCGTTGTCAAAACCAACAAAGTAAAAGAACAGGGTTACCAGATGCGAGCGACACCATACGCATCAAAATGTAAATCCTTGCTGATTATTGGTATATTTTCATGCAAGGCCTGTACAACCAACATACGGTCAAATGGATCTTTATGATGAAATGGCAAGTCAATCAATTCTGCCAAATGGTCCTCTGAAATCGGGAGTATTTCGAAATTATTCAAGAGCATATTTTTAGTCATGAAGCTTTTGTAAGGACCCCCTAAATCAATTTTTTTTTGACTTAATTTGATTGCCACTTCCCAATAACTTACAAGGCTGACTAATTTTCGATTAGCAGGATCACGGATGACATTTTTAGCACGAGAACCAAGTAGGGGGTCATCCCACCAAAACCATAAAAATGTATGCGTATCCAATAAAATGTTCATTAAAAATGATCCGCAAAATCATCCAATGGCTCATCGAAATCCTTGGCCATCCAATGTTTGGTGTTCTTGGCTGAACCAGGTTCACATGGCCAACTCGAACTAGGGGGCTTGGTTACAATTACTTTTGGTCTTCCTTTTTCTGTCAGAACTAATTCTTCTCCAGGAACCATACTTTCCACCAATTCATGAAGGACCCCCGCAGCTTGATCAAATGGAAAAAATCGAGGCATGAAAGTCTCCTACTCATTTTGCTTCTAAATCTCAGTTCCATAATAACCCCATCATAACAAATTTTTAGGGCTTCTTCCCTCATTTCTAAAATTCCGGGTAACTTATTTCGTACTCCGCCATGCCTTTTATTTATCCACACCCTACAAATTCAATCGGGGTGGTAAAAAGGCTTGGTTTTGACTAATCAGAATGGTCTTTACAGCCATAAAAAGCTTATCTCGATCATTTCTTCGTAAATTGGCTTTTACAGCTTTACCGGAACAAAACTCCGATTTTTCCCAAATTGTAATAATTCCCTGAAATTATTCGGTAATCCCTACGATTACCTTTATGTACGGGATGCTATACCTGAAAATTACGCCCTAGTTTTCGCCTTAAGTATATATTTTGAAAGTAGTTACGGAGATTTCAATGAACGATTTCTTATCCAGCTTTTTTAACAAGTTATCCAAGAAGGTTACCCGCAGGAAAACCACCAAGTGGAACAAAAACCAGATCAAGCTGGATCT
>RFZJ01000180.1 GCA_009920765.1 Planctomycetota bacterium
AGGCCCGGTCGGGGTGGTGGCGCATTTCCCCCTGGATGATGCCAAAGGCCCCGGTATTGCTAACACCATTTCAATGCAAAATCCAGGCGTAATAAAAGGCAACTTTATTTCTGTTCCGGGTCGTATTGGCAAGGCATTGCAATTTGATGGTAACACTCATATTTCTGCAAATGAAACAGGTGTATTCGAAAGTGATCAGACATGTTCCTTCGCTGTTTGGATTAACCCAACCAGCAACCAAGCTGGCACCGTGTTATCAAAAATGGATGATGCCAATGCTTACCGGGGTTACGATGTTATTCTTGAAAACGGAAAAGTTGCAAGCCATTTCATAAACCACTGGCCGGATCGTGCTTTAAAAGTCGTCACAAAAAAAACACTATCCCTGAATACCTGGCATCATATTGCGGTGACCTATGATGGATCACGAAAAGCATCGGGTGTAAAAATATATGCTGATGGTCAACTGCAAGAACTAGAGATCACGACCAACAACAAGCTTGAAGGTTCTCTTAAAACTGACAAACCATTCCACATCGGCGGCATGCGACAATCATCCATCGCCTTTACAGGGAAAATAGATGATGTACGCTTATTTTCAACCGCCCTCAGTCCTAAGGATGTGGAGCGACTTTCCAAGGGCGAAACAATCCAAGGCCTTAAAGAAATACTGGTGGTTGCGCCTGCAAATCGTTCAGCCATTCAATCAGAACAATTGAAGTCCTATTATCTCGATCATGTAGACAGTCAAGCAAAGCAGATCAAAGCAGAGTTGTCAGAAATTCCAAAAAAACTAGCCGAGCTGGAAAAAGCAATGCCCGTAACGATGGTTATGGGAGAGCTTTCTCCTCGTCGCCCCACACATATCCTAAAACGAGGCCAATATGATCAACATGGAGAGGTGGTAGATCCGGGCGTACCGGGGATTTTTGCTGCATTACCCACCACCGTTCCAAACCGCCTTGAACTTGCACGCTGGCTAACAAATCCAAATCACCCTCTTACCTCACGCGTTGCAGTCAACAGGTTATGGGAAATGTTATTTGGAACAGGCCTGGTAGAAACATCTGAAGATTTTGGCATTCAAGGTGCACTTCCCAGCCATCCGGAATTGCTAGACTGGTTAGCGTTGGAGCTTATCAAGAAAAACTGGAACGTGCGGGAGATATTAAAGCAAATAGTACTTTCCTCAACTTATAGGCAATCTTCAAACACGAATAAAAGGGTGCTGGAAAAAGATCCACGAAATAAGCTTCTTAGCCACGCCCCACGAAGTAGACTCCCAGCGGAAACTGTCCGCGACAATGCTCTGGCCATCAGCGGACTGCTTGTGGAACAAATTGGCGGCCCAAGTGTAAAACCTTACCAACCAGATGGGTTGTGGGAAGATGTTTCAGTGGAAAGACGTGAAAAATACAAGGCAGATTTGGGAGATGGATTGTATAGGCGCAGCATGTACACCTTCTGGAAAAGAACCTGCCCACCTCCAGGCATGGCTGCATTTGATGCCCCGGACCGTGAAACCTGTGTCATTCGCAGGGCACGCACCAATACTCCATTGCAGGCGTTAGTGCTTTTAAACGATCCCACCTATATCGAGGCTGGCCGCAAGTTTGCTGAACAAATCCTGCTGAAGGCAAACGAAAATCAAGCAAGATTCGAATTAGCTTTTCAGATGGCCCTTTGCCGATCACCAAAAACCGAGGAAGTGGAAGTACTTCTAAAAATATTACAAACTGCAGAGAAGCGCTTTTCATCGGATCCGGTAGCTGCCAATAATCTAACCTCCATAGGGTATTCAAAGCGAAATGAGAAATTGAATTCATCAACCCTTGCAGCCTGGACCACGATCACCTGCATGATTTTGAATCTGGACGAGACGATTTCAAAACCATGAAAACCTCAACGCTAATTTTGCCTATAAGGCATGGAAATGAAAAAAGGAAGAAACCAAATGAACCCTTTAATTGATTTCAACAACCGGATGCGCCGCAGGGCTTTTTTAAACCATTCTGCATCTTCTCTGGGAACTGCTGCCATAGCAGGGCTAATCGCAAGGGATGCCAAGGCTCAAGAAAACGCTTTGAATCACCTCACGCATTTCGCCCCCAGGGCAAAGCGGGTTGTTTATCTTTTCCAATCCGGAGGACCTTCTCACTTGGAGCTTTTAGATTACAAACCAAAGCTTAAAAAATTCCATGGAACCGAACTCCCAGATTCCATCCGCCAAGGCCAGCGTTTGACCGGCATGACTTCGGGCCAGAAAAGCTTCCCGATCATCGCACCTAAATTTGAATTCAACCAAGCTGGAAAAT
Source organism: Planctomycetota bacterium (assembly GCA_009920765.1). Classification (GTDB taxonomy): domain Bacteria; phylum Planctomycetota; class Planctomycetia; order Gemmatales; family Gemmataceae; genus UBA969. The sequence goes on from RFZJ01000180.1 coordinate 2,316, forward strand.
CAGGAACCTGGATTAGCAGTCTATTGCCATACACTGCAAAAGTAATCGATGAAATCTGCCTAATCCGATCCATGCATACGGAAGCAATCAACCATGACCCTGCAATCACCTTCATCCAGACCGGTTCGCAACAACCCGGAAGGCCATCATTGGGGGCATGGCTAAGCTATGGCTTGGGAAGCGAAGCTGAAGATTTACCAGCCTTTATCGTTTTAATTTCTCATGGCACTGGCAGAGATGCAAATCAAGGCCTGCTTGAAAGGCTATGGGGAAGCGGATTTCTACCTTCGAATCATCAAGGTGTAAAACTGCGAAGTAGTGGTGATCCTGTGCTTTATCTTTCAGACCCGGCAGGTATTGATCGTAACTTGCGCAGAACCATGATAGATGGTATAGCAAAACTAAACGCCAGCCAGTTCAAAGAAACCGGGGATCCAGAAATCGCCACGCGTATTGCACAATATGAAATGGCATTCCGCATGCAAACATCGGTGCCAAAACTTACAGATTTATCAACTGAATCAAACAAGACTTTTCAGCTTTACGGTGAAGAATCCAAACGAACAGGATCTTTTGCATCGAACTGTTTGCTGGCACGTCGTTTACTGGAATCTGGCGTACGATGCGTTCAACTTTATCATCGTGGTTGGGATCTTCATGGCGGATTGCCCACAAATATACCAAAGCAAGCCATGGACGTGGATCAGGCCCAGGCTGCTTTGATTTTGGACCTTAAACAACGTGGCATGCTGGACGATACCCTTATTGTCTGGGCTGGCGAATTCGGTCGCACCGTATATGGTCAAGGCGGATTAAAAGATGAATACGGCAGAGATCACCATGGTCGATGCTTCTCCGTGTGGTTGGCCGGTGGAGGTATTAAGCCCGGCATGGTTCATGGGGAAACAGATGATTTTGGTTATAATATCACTCAAAAACCGATGCATGTTCATGATCTTAACGCAACAATCCTTCATTGCCTGGGCTATGACCATGAAAAATTAACTTATCGTTATCAAGGTCGTGACTTCCGACTTACTGATGTGCATGGTCAGGTAATCAAGGAGATTCTTGCATAAAATGCTCCAGGAAATTCGAGCCTTATGTACATAAACAAAAATTGTAAAATTCATCGGTATAAACATGCGATATGAGATAATCACGCTTGCATCAAAAAGAAGCTACTAATCTTCAAAAATCATTGAATAATTAAAAAACGGGGGTGCTTGAATAAAAACACAAGCATCAAACAAAAAAGCTGTTTGATCAAAAAGCCCAAGGGTATAACTCATGACAAAAGAAACCGGATTCACCATTTCGAATATTGCGATAGCTGAACAAGAAAAAATCTCGAAAAATGTCGATCAAGAAATCCTTAAGGCCGAACGACTGCGGGCTTTAATTTTCGCAATCTTTATTTTTTTTCTGGCTGTTGTTTTTTCCATAGGCACAAACCCCAGCTTTCACCTTATGGATATCAACGAAAAAATACCTCACTTAACCGTAGCACTAGTCCTTTTGGGATTCTCCGGGTTTGAATTTTTTATCTGGTACACCATGGGACGTTTTTTGCACGCCAACAAAAAGATTCCCGTACCTTGGCATTACCTTATTGCCTTTGTCGAAATCGGCTTGCCAACCACATTGATTTTCATCTCCAGTCATGTGGTATTTGTCTACGCATTATTCCTTCCCCCAATTTTTCTATATTTTTTGATCATCGCACTTTCTGGACTGAAGCTGGATTTTTTCATTTGCGTCTTTACAAGTGCGACCGCTGCATTCGAATATGTTTTTCTTGCATGGCATATTACTAATTCAACCGACATACCCGATAATATGCATGGCGCAGACCTGATTTACCCGTTTTTCCCACATCTAATAAAAGGTGTAATGCTTCTGGCCACCGGAATAATAACTGGCATTGTCACCTCCAAATTAAAAAAAATGTTTCTAAAATCTTTTCAATCAATAAGTGAGAACAATCACATCATGAACATTTTTGGCCAACATGTTTCCCCTGCGGTCATGGAAAAATTACTGCACCAAAAAAATGCTACAGAAGGGGAAGTGCAAAATGTTTGTGTAATGTTT
>RFZJ01000019.1 GCA_009920765.1 Planctomycetota bacterium
TCAGACCCAAGGCTTATCGAACTACCAAAGTTATTATGGTGGCCGATTTTAAACTTGATAATTTTAAATACTCGCCCAAAGCAATCTGCAAAAAAATACGCCCGGGTATGGGACGAAAAAACCGGCTCCCCCCTAATGCATTACACCTTGATGCAAACCAAGTTACTGCAAGAGAAATTCCCAGGTATCCCAGTGGAATTTGGGATGCAAATCGGAAATCCCGCTTTGCTTGAAACCATCAAAAAAATGGTCGCCCAAGGCATCGAAAAAATAATCGTATTTCCAATGTACCCACAATACTCCGCTACAACCACGGCTTCCGCCATGGACTGCCTAGGGCAGGCACTTCAACAAATCCGCAGAGTCCCTGCCATCAGGTTTATTCCACCTTACTACCAACACCCCGCATACATCAAGGCATTGGCCACCATCATTCGCGAACAGGAAGCCAAACTAAGCTGGAAACCCGACCACCATTTAATCAGCTTTCATGGCATCCCAATTTCATACTGCCAGCGAGGCGATGTTTACGCCACTCACGTAAAACGAACCACCTTTGCATTAGTTAAGGAAATGGGCTGGTCTCGAGATTACTGGACCCAATCTTTTCAGTCCTTGTTTGGAAGAGAAGAATGGCTTAAGCCCTATACTGAAGAAACCTTAAAAAAGATGGCCAAAAAAGGCATCAAAAAGATATTCGTTAGCACGCCAGGCTTCACCGCTGATTGTCTGGAAACCATTGATGAAATAGGTCACGAAGCCAAGGAAGTTTTTCTTGAAGCTGGTGGAGAAGAACTATTCCAGTGTCCCTGCCTCAATGATCATCCTGCATGGATTGAAGCCATGAAAACCATTGTCGAAGAAGAAGGTGCCGGCTGGCTTTAATATAGATAAAATTTAGGGATTATTTCGGCACTTAGGGTAATTACCCTTGTAGTTGTTGTTACGCAGCACTTTGCCTCTTGAATCAATTTATTCTTTATTCTTCCTGATTGGCCCCAACAACCATGTCGATAAGAATAGTGTCAGGGAGAACACCGAAGAGCACCTTGAAAGATTCTCACCCCACTGTTTGAGTTTCGGCTTTTTGTTCTCTTGATTTGAAGTACGGCAGCGCATGGCAGCACTGCCGTGCTTTTTTTATTTCCCCTTCAAAATAACTTTAAACCTGCTGGTCAAGTTTGCAATACGAATAAGCTCATCAATCGGGCTTGAGTGATCATCAACCCTGAAATCCAACCATCGATCGCCTAAAGAATTAGGTCCACCATTAGGTTTTACAACTAAAAGGGCGGCCGATTGCTTCCCACGCTTGTCACCGCCAGCTTTTTCACCTGCCGCTAATGAAAAAAGAAGCCTGACACCCAAAGAACCCTTGGTATCCTCATATCCCTTTGCCATGGCATCAAGTACTTCGGGCCCCGTTAGAAGATTGCCTTGGCAAGAATAATTTTTGCCAGCTTTAGCCCCTGCCCATGGGTTACACTTTGCACCGGTATAGTTTGCGGTCATGCCATTCTTATCAATAACTCCTACCTGGCGAATATCCCGACCTTCATCCATTTTCATCAATTCGTCTAGAGCTTCCTTGGCGCTTTTCCCTTTGCCCATAAGTTCCAATGCAGCATTTCCCAATAGAACGTTCACACTACTTTGAGTTGCAACAGCGCCAACCCCAGCTTTAGCCCACGAAACAGCACTACCAACCGCAAGGTATTTAGATGCAACCGCAATGCCCCATTCTTTTGTATCTGGATCATAGGCAACAATAGAAAACGTGCTGCAAGTCGCACGTTCATCAGAGGGTTGAACCTGATAATCAGCCCTGGCAAACAAGCAAACCAAAGGTATTAAAAAGAAAGCACACCTAAAAATAAACTTTTTCATAATTATTTTTCCATCGATAAAGGAACAAATATAACTAAAACAATGAAGATCAGATTTTAACAACAGAAAAAGCACGATTCCATGAAAGAATATATTCTAATTACAGTGTGTTCAGAAAAGGACGAGAACGGCAATACTTTTTCCCAAAGGTTGAGCTTATTCTGGACGCAAATGCTCAGGCAAAGCCCAGAAGAATTCGAGAAAGTTTATGCGGAAAGCAGTGAATTTGAAAATCAGGCCGGGGTACTTAAACGAAAATATGCCATCTTGCCTGAACTAACTGAATTCCTCAAAAATAAATTTTTAAGCGAAAGGCTAAACGTCTTAGACATCGATATTGATGATTTTTATTCCCCTTACGAACTTACTGCTCCAGATTGGATGCAGATCGAGCACTAATCATTTAACTTCTTGGGGAACCTCTCTTGCTACCTTTACTGTGAAAACATTATTCTTGCGACTTAGGAAAGTTTTCTTGAACAAGAGCGGAAGCCATGAACATTTTTATAAGTGCCGGCGAACCAAGTGGTGACTTGCATGGAAGCAATTTAGCTAAGGCACTGTTAGCCCGCAACCCTACCATCCAATTATTTGGATTTGGTGGCAGCAAGATGCGAGATGCCAACTGCAAATTAATTTATCCATTGGCAGATTTTGCCGTAATGGGCTTGTACCAGGCGTTGAAAGCCTACCCGCAGTTCAAAAGGATTCTAAAACTGGCTATCGACCATTTTTTACAATGCAGGCCAGATGTTTTAGTATTAATAGATTACCCCGGTTTTCACTGGCATCTTGCTGATGCTGCAAAAAAAATGGGCATTCCGGTAATCTACTTTGTTCCACCCCAAATATGGGCCTGGGCCTCATGGCGGGTGAAAAAAATGCGCAGGCTCACCGATTTGGTACTGTGCAATTTCCCCTTTGAAGAAAAATGGTTCAAGCAGAATAATGTTCCTGCCAAACTCATCGGTCACCCATTTTACGATCAGATTCTAAAACAAAAACTTGATAAAGCATTCATAGCTGATCAAAAATCAAAACCTGGACTGGTGATAGGGATTCTTCCTGGTTCACGCAATCAAGAAGTCGCAATGAATTTTGAATCTCTATTCAAGGCAGCAAATCTTCTTAATCAAAAACATCCAGAAACTAGATTTCTGGTTGCGGCGTTCTCTGAAGCTCACAAAACAATCATCCTCGACAAAATCAAGAACTCAAACCTGCCGATTGAAGTTCATACAGGAAAAACTCCTGAAATCATGAACATAGCATATGCATGCGCCTCAGTCTCCGGTTCAGTCAGCTTGGAACTGCTTTGCGCACAAACTCCATCAGTCATCATTTTTCAAACATCACCGATCATGTCGATAGTTGCCAGTACCCTCAAGAACATTCCCTACATCACTTTGGTAAATTTATTGGCGGAGAAAGAGCTTTTCCCAGAACAATTTGGGTATTATTGCAAATCAAAGTGGGCCTTCAATCACCTGAGTGAATGGGTGAAATTTCCAGAAAAACGCGAGGCATTGGCAAAAGAATTAGGCGTCTTGAAATCATTGATCATGTCGGGTGGGGCATCTGAGAAAGGCGCTTTTGAAATCATCGAATTTATTGAAAAGAGAAAAGCTCAGGCCGCAATCGCAGCCTGAGCTTGAAAAATCATACCTTTGATTAAAATTGAATCCCGCCATTGTATAGCAAAGAAATATTAGACAAATCGCTATTGTTCTGGCTTTGCAAAACACCATTCCAAATGTAGTCCCACTCCAACCTAAGACCTGCAATCAAATTCACTTTTCCAAAAGGTATTTGCAAATCAGAATGAAGCGAAAGAAATACACCACCAATAGTATCTTTCAAGTTTGGAAAACCAACAAATTCAGTTTTACCCGAACCATATCTACCCCCGATATCGCCACCGATTCGCCAAGAGTTATCTTTGTTAAACGCATCGCCTCGGAGGTAATATTCTTTTCCGCCCGACAAGTTAACAAAAGTGGTATTCAACGAAATAATACCAACATCTACAGCAGGAATAGTGAGTGATTTATTGACGCCAATGCCAAAGGTACCACTGCGATCTAAATAAGGAAGGTTGAAAAGTGAAACAGCAGGATTACGATTATTGCTATTATAATGGGTATTTGAAACACCAAGATCAATCACCCAAGCTTGGTCTGCATCAGGGTTGAAGAAAAGAGAACGACCGCCACCGCCTATATTCCAACCAGTTTCCAAAACATTATTAAAAACACCTCCACCCACGGTAAACTCTGGCCCTGTCCGAAAATAGGTTTCGAGAAGAATGGGTCCCGATTTGCAGTTGCCCGTAGGTCCACAACAACCAGGGTCTCTCGGATATAAGATCCACTCAGAGAGGGTTGCCCGAGTCGGAACTGTGGTGGGACCTTGGTTATCAGAATCATTCAAGTTTCCAATCGAACTTGGCGTGGCAGTCCCATAACCCGCGGAAGGATCTTGCCCCCAGATTTGGCTTCCAACAAGCCCCAGAACTCCCAGACTTAAAACTAAGATCTTCAATGCTTTCATTCCAACCTCGCGACTAAAAGCGACGAGAATCTTCAGGGCTTGGCTTAATCCAAACTCCTGAAACTTAATCACTACACTTGAACCCCTTTGGCCTTTCAAAGACAAAAAGGTATTCAATGATTCATCGGATTATATTTGGGAAGAGTTTAACAAGAATACCGCTTGTGATAGAAATAAAGCCTTTGAGGCTTGTAACCTACAAAATAGGCAATTACGAGAGAATCTATCTTCCCCATCTTCACATGATTTAAGTGTGCTTCCGGTTTTTCCCGGCATTTTAAAAGGGATGAAGCATTACAAGATTTCAAATAGTTGGTTGCCCTCACCCCATTTTTCAAAGATAATTCGTCTATCCTAAAAAACTGTACGGAGATTCAAAAATGTTAATCTGGAAAATGCATCCCCTACCCTTGGCGATTTTTACCTTTGCCATGTTCAATCTCAACCAACTCATGGCTGGCCAATCCAACAGTCTCATGGATGTTTCGCAAGACGGAAAAAGATTAGCGGTTGCGAACACCGACAGTGGAACTGTAACAGTATTTGATGTTCAATCTAGAAAACCTCTTGCGGAAATCCCTGTTGGGACAAAACCCGAGGGCGTAACATGGGTAGGAAAAAGCTACTTACTAGCGGTCACTCTTTATTCAGAAGACAAAGTCGTGATCATCGATGGCGAAAAATTATCCGTGATAAAGGCCATTACAACCGAAGACGAACCCTACGGGATTGTTTCCACACAAGATGGTAAAAACCTTTATGTCACCCATGAATATCCTGGGAAGGTTTCAGAAATCAATACTACGAATTTCACGGTAAACAAAGTTTTCAGTGCTGGAAAAATGACCAGGGGAATTGCCTTGTCCCCTGATGAAAAGAATTTATTCGTAACTGAATTTTATTCAGCATCTGTTAATAAACTTGACGTTGCAACAGGCAGGAAGATGGATCACTGGAAAGGAAGGGATGATGATAATCTTGCAAGGCAAATCACTACTCATCCCACCCGGCCTAAAGTTTATTACCCGCACATTCGTTCCCGAACCCACATAATTGATGCTGATGGTTCCATTTTTCCCGAATTAACTGTTTGCGATACTTCAGGGCTACCAGACAAAACCAGGCGAACGACCATTGCAATGGATACATTCAATGGTGTCTATGTAGTCGCAACACCTTGGGAAACAGCAGTTTCGCCTGATGGAAAAACCCTTTATGTCATATATTCTGGCACCAATGACATGAATATTTGCAAGGTGATGGATGATGATTATTCTGAAATCCGGAGGGTGGGAACTGCAATCCGAATAGGAGTAAATCCAAGAGCCATCCGCGTGAACCCAAACGGAAAAGAAGTTTATGTTTACAATGCATTGCAATTCGATGTAACCATTCACGCCCCAACCAACATGAACAAATTAGCCAGCATGAAATCTTGCGACCCGCCCAAAAGCCCCGAGTGGGTACGCGGCAAAATTCTTTTTAATACCTCTAATTCCCCTATGACTTCACGAAGGTGGGTTGCCTGCTTTTCCTGCCACCCCGATGGAAATTCTGATGGCAGGATTTGGGAAAATCCCGAAGGCCTGCGAAAAACTCCACCTATGGCAGGATTAGCCCACACACACCCATTGCACTGGTCTGCGGATCGCGATGAAGTTCAAGATTTCGAATACACAATCCGGGGCAAGTTGATGCAGGGATTCGGGCTTACAAAAGGTGCGCTCACCCCTAAAATCGGGTTTGAAAAAACTGAACTTAAGGAGAATCTTTCGAACAAATCAGCAGACCTCGATGCACTTGCAATTTATACCAACTCTTTCGGTTTTACTCTTTCGCCACATATCGAGGCCCCAGGAAAGTTGACTAAACAGGCAGAGCGGGGTAAATCTATATTCTTCAATAATCAAGTCGGCTGCGCTTCTTGCCATTCCGGCCCCTATTATTCTGACAGCCAATTAGGTGCCAAAGGAAAAATTCATAATGTGGGAACAGGCAATGATGATCCATCTGAAAAAATGGGCCCTGAATATGACACTCCAACATTGCTGGGACTTTATCGCAATGCGCCTTACCTTCACCATGGTAAAGCCAAAACTCTCATGGATGTGCTGACAACACAGAATTTAAACGATAAGCATGGTAAAACAAGCCATCTTTCAATTTCCGAAAAAGAAGATTTAGTGGAATTTTTAAAGGCATTGCCTTATGAGATGCCCCCTGATGAAACGCCCAATACCGTCAAGTTTCGATTTACACCAAAAAAGTAACACGGAGCGATTCGATTGAGTAAAGATTTAAAATCCCGGTACGAAGCTGGAATAGAGCTTGCCCAAAAAGCTGCGAAAATTGCGATGGGATACTATGAAACCGCACTTGATATTGAATGGAAAAATGATGAAAGCCCAGTTACCGTCGCAGATAGAGAGTCAGAAAAATTCCTACGCTCCTCGCTAAATAAATATTTCAAACAAGATGGGTTCCTTGGTGAAGAATATGATGATGAACCAGGGGATTCCGGCTATCGCTGGATAATCGACCCAATCGATGGCACCCGGAATTTTGTTCGCGGGATACCAATTTGGGCCACTCTCTTAGGCCTCGAATATAAGGGCGAAATGCAGGCCGGGATTACCGTTGCCCCAGGTCTTAATCAAACTTACAGGGCTCTTAGAGGCGATGGTGCTTTTCGCAATGACATTAAAATCAATGTCTCAACCATCAACACCTTGGCAACTTCCCAGCTCTTTTATTCCAGCATTTCCTGGTTTGTCAAGGCGGGTATGGAAAAAGAATTCCTTGCACTTGCAAGTGCAACGGAAAAGCAGCGGGGCTTTGGTGATTTCTATGGATTCGTTCTTGTGGCCCAAGGCGCTGGTGAAATCATGATTGAACACGGCGTACATGCATGGGATGTTGCTGCTATCATTCCGCTCATCGAGGAAGCTGGTGGCAAATTCTCTGACTGGAAAGGTAACAAATCCATTTATGCCCCGGATGTATTGGTAACCAACGGCATTCTACACCAACAAATTCTTGACAGGCTCGCAAACAAAATCCAAAGGTAAGGGAACATGAAGAATTACAGCATCCCGCGATCCATGGAATGGATTGGTGGCATTGATGGGCATCTTCGTCTTTTAGACCAAACCCTTCTACCAATTGATGTTTGTTTCATCGATTGCAGGGACATCACTACGGTTCACGAAGCAATTCGAAGCCTGCGGGTAAGAGGCGCTCCTGCAATCGGAATAACTGCCGCTATGGGTGTTTTAGTCGGGATGAAAAACATCCCTTCGGGGACTTCATTTAAAAAACATTACGAGGATACAGATAGTTATCTGCGCACCAGCAGGCCAACAGCGGTAAATCTTTTCTGGGCACTTGATCGCATGAAGCGCAAATTTCTTGCCATTGCAGATCATGCTGATCAATCAAGCATCCTTTCCATGTTGCTTGAAGAAGCATTAATGATCGAAAAAGAAGACCGTACAATGTGCCAATCCATTGGAAGGATTGGCGCTAATCTGGTCCAAGATGGATTTGGCATCCTCACACATTGCAACACGGGCGGCCTTGCAACAGCAGCCTATGGTACCGCATTATCAGTAATTTTCACTGCAAGTGAGCAAGGCAAATCCATCCATGTTTTTTGCGATGAAACTAGACCCCTCATGCAAGGCGCTCGTCTTACTTCCTGGGAATTATTACAAGCTGGCATTCCTGCCACTCTTATTTGCGACAGCATGGCTGCACAAGTAATGAAAGAAGGCAAAATCAACATGGTTATTGTGGGCGCTGATCGTATTGCTGCAAATGGCGACTCTGCAAACAAGATTGGAACCTACGGATTATCTGTTTTGGCACATGCCCACAACATTCCGTTTTATGTGGCAGCTCCATCAAGCACCTTTGATCTTTCGATTGAGGATGGATCAGGTATTCCCATCGAACAACGAAACTCCAAAGAAATCACCGAAACATTCGGCAAACAAGTAGCCCCGAAGGGTGTTTCAGTTTACAATCCGGCCTTTGATGTAAGCCCCTCCCATTTGATTACGGGCATTATTACTGAAAAAACATTAATCACACCAGTCAACGCTAAAAACATCAAAAACTCACTTTGAATCGGCAGGTTCAAACCAGCATGAAAACTAACTTGGAATTCAACTTAAACTCTATTACAATAATATGATAAATGGTTGTGATCCATTTGGATATTTACCTACCCGTAGCTTCAAGGAACTAACATGAAATCGATTGCTAGAATGGGAATTTTCCTAACCTTTTTAACTTCTGTTTTTGCTGCATCAGCAGAAGTATCATTTGCACAAACTTGGGGCACAATCAAAGGCCAGGTAGTATTTGCTGGCGCTAGCCATACCCCTGAAAAACTTAAAGTCAACAAAGATGAACAGCACTGTCTTTCCAAAGGCGATATTCTTTCCGAAAAGTTTGTTGTTGACCCCAAAAGCAAGGGTGTTCGCTGGGTAATGGTTTGGCTTGTTGACAGCAAAAACCCAAAGGCACAACTTCCCATTCATCCTTCCTTGGCAGATGTTAAACAGAAAGATGTCGTACTGGATCAACCTTGCTGCGTTTACGAACCCCACGTTCTTGGATTGCGGGCTGGGCAGGTTCTCGTAACCAAGAACAGTTCACCCGTTAACCATAATGTCAACATCATCAGCACAGGAAACAACCCAAATCAAAACCTTCTAATTCCAGCAGGTAAAGAATTAAAAGTCGAAGGATGGGCTGCTGCTGCTGCACCCACCAAAGTCGAATGCAACATTCACCCCTGGATGACAGCATGGATCAGAGTTTTTAACCACCCGTACTTTGCTATCACCGATAAGGATGGAAACTTTGAAATGAAGAATGCTCCAGCAGGAGAATATAATCTTGTAACTTGGCAAGAGGAAGTCGGCTGGGTCAAGGGTGGTAAAGTTGGCGTACCGGTTAATATTAAAGCTGATGGTGTTACCGATGCAGGAAAAATCGAACTGAACCCTTCTGCAAATTAATCACCAAGTTTATCTTAAACAATTTGCCCCTTCCAAAGACAACTTTGGGAGGGGTTATTTTTTGGTACCAACTTTACTTTCTTGATAAACACCACAGGCTTTGACAAACCCTCGAAATAAAGGATGGGCACTGGTTGGCTTGGATTTGAATTCAGGATGGCTTTGAACTGCTAAAAACCAGGGATGATCAGCAATTTCGATAACTTCAACAAGATTGCCATCCGGACTGGTGCCGGAAAATACCATCCCCTGCTTCTCGTATTGGCTTTTAAATTTATTATTAAATTCATAACGATGCCTGTGTCTTTCATGCACCAATGGGGCACCATAAGCATCAAAAGCCAAGGATCCTTCTTTTAACTTGCAAGGGTAAGTCCCGAGTCGCATGGTTCCACCCATATCGGTAATACTGTATTGATCATCAAGCAGGCAAACCACAGGGCTTTTGCAATTCTTATCAATTTCGGTGGTATTTGGGTCTTCAAGCTTTAAAACATTTCTACCAAACTCGATGAGCGCACATTGAAGGCCCAAACAGATACCAAAGAAAGGAATCTTCTTCTCGCGGGCGACCCTTATGGCCTCGATTTTCCCTGGAACTCCCCTATATCCGAATCCTCCCGGTACAAGTATTCCATCCACGCCCTCTAGTTGGCTTTCTGCGCCGTGCAATTCGATGTCTTCACCCTCGATTTTTCGAATTATAACCTTTGTGGTATTGGCAATGCCTGCATGGTCAAGCGATTCGTAAATTGATTTGTAAGCATCGTTATGACGAATATATTTTCCAACAACCGCAATGGTTACTTCTCGCTTGGGATTACGCAACCGCTGGATCATGGAAGTCCAGTCAGAAATATCCAGTGGCTTTGCTTTCAAAGAAAGCTTTTCAACAATCAATTGATCAAGTTTGTTTTCAACCAAACTGAGGGGAACCTCATAGATACTGAATTCTTTATCGCGCTCTTCAATTACGGCCCTGGTTTCGACATTACAAAACAAAGCAATTTTTTCGGGCATATCCTTGGGCATTTCGCGTTCGGTTCGACAAATCAAAACATCGGGCTGGATGCCAATCTGCCTGAGAAGACCAACACTATGCTGAGTCGGCTTGGATTTTGCCTCACCTGCAGCTTTCAAATAAGGGACCAGTGTAAGATGAATGTAAAGGCAATTGTTTCTGCCCACATCCAGGGAAAACTGTCTGATCGCTTCAAAAAATGGCAACCCTTCGATATCGCCCACTGTCCCGCCAATTTCCGTGATTACAACATCAACGTCGGGCGTGGCAAGCTTTAATACCGCGTTTTTAATTTCATCAGTCACATGCGGAATAACTTGAACTGTACGCCCCAGATAATCGCCCCTGCGTTCTTTCTCAATAATCGAAAGATAAATTTTGCCTGTCGTGAAATTACAATCCCTGCTAAGTGGTGCATTAGTAAAGCGCTCGTAATGACCAAGATCGAGGTCTGTCTCTGCCCCATCATCAAGGACATAAACTTCCCCATGCTGATAAGGGCTCATGGTGCCGGGATCAATATTTATATAAGGGTCAAATTTTTGCAACCTGACTCGAAGGCCCCGATGCTCAAGAAGCATGCCTATGGAGGCACAAGTGAGGCCTTTGCCCAAGGAACTAACAACGCCGCCGGTTACAAAAATATGTTTTGCCATTCTGGCTTCTCTCGCGATCTAAATCCATAAAGAACAAGAACATCAGCATAAAGCAAAAAATGTTCCATGCGTGGATTTATACGACCCAATCGCTGTAAAATCCAGAATAATGTTGGATAAAGTTTTAAGCAGCACCAAGGCTGCGGAAATGCCTGTATTCTTTAAGAAATTTTTCGTAATCTTCGCGCGTATCAACGCCAAGGGTTCTCTCTTCAACAATGCCAAGATTAATAGAAAAACCAGCACCTAAAACCCTTAATTGTTCAAGTTTTTCAAGTTTTTCAAGCGGGTGCACGGGTATTTTTGCCATTTGCATTAGAAATGACTTACGATAGGCATACATCCCTATGTGAAGCAAAAAGGGCGATGGCCTTTGAGAAAAATCTGGTTTTCCATCTCGAACAAAAGGAATTGGGCTACGGCTGAAATAAAGCGCCCTCCCTTTCTGATCTTGCACCACTTTTACGCAATTTGGATTCATCCAGTCTTTTTCATCATTAATGGGGGTTGCGAGTGTTGCCATCGGCACATCGGGATACTCAATCAATTGCTGGAAAAGCAAATCGATGGAATTTGGATCGATCAAAGGCTCATCGCCCTGAAGATTTAAAAAGATGTCACAATCAAGTTTTTGGGCAACTTCAGCTACACGATCTGTACCACTCTGATGAGATTTCAAAGTCATAGCGCAATTGGCGCCAAAATTGCGTGCTGCCGCTTGAATGCGAATGTCATCAGTTGCAATTATAACTTCTGAAGCAATCTTGGATTTTTTAGCCTGTTCATAAACATGTTGAACCAAGTATTTACCTGTCTGTTTTAGCAAAGGTTTTCCAGGTAATCGTGAAGATGCATATCTAGCAGGAATAACGATGGCACACTTCATTATTTAAACGCTCCAGAAGTTAATAAAACTTATTTAGATGAACATTGAACCGGTTTCTGCAAAAATATGCAAGATTAGCATGCATTGTTCGACGTTATTCAGCAGCCTTCAGGAATTCAATCATGAGCAATAACATGGATTATTTGATTATCAGCCCTCATCCCGATGATGCAGAACTAGGCGTTGGAGGCACCATAGGAGTTTTAAAAGCTGAAGGTGCAACTGTTGGCATTCTCGATTTAACCAATGGCGAACCTACCCCTCATGGCACCCCTTCAATTCGAGAAAAAGAAACTGAAGAGGCAACTAAGGTGCTTAAGCTGGATTATCGCAAAAATTTAGGCTTAAAGAACCGCGAACTGATTTCTAATCTCGAATCAAGAACATTACTTGCAGAGGAAATTCGGCGCGTTAAACCTAAAAATTTGTTTGTTCCCTATTGGGAAGATATTCACCCTGATCATGTTGAAGCTTACAATTTGGCCCTAGGGGCAAGGTTTTGGAGTAAGTTGAGTAAAACCCATCTGGCAGGCGACCCCCACTTCCCCGCCAAAGTTTTTTATTACTTTAACATTCACCTGAGAATTCACCCAAAACCTTCCTTTATTTTAGACATTTCAAACCATATTCAAACCAAAATGAAAGCGTTGCAGTGTTATCAATCCCAATTAATTACGGGTAAAACTATTACTTTCCCAACTCTTTTGGACGATGTCAAAGATAGAAACCGCTACTGGGGTTGGGCGATAGGAAAAGCCTATGGTGAACCATTTCTAACCAAGGAAGAAGTGGGACTAAAGAGTTTGGGTAATCTGGCTTGAATTTTCTTCAAGGGTAAACCAGCAAATCTTTTCCACACTGCTTGCCTTTGGAGCAAGAACCCCGCCCTCACGCATTCTTTTCTCCTTTTTGGCTTTGCTTATTAAGCCGATAAGCCAACTACCGAGGAAGTTTTTCCTCAAGGAGAGTTGAAATAATGCACAACAAGGATTTCCATGTTCTCGCACTGGTCAAAGGAGAACACCAATTTGTCTACATTTTTGACGAAATGGGTTGGGAGGAGCTAGTAGAAACACTTTGCCAGCAAGCTGAAGATCCAAGCCTGGAGTTTAGCTGGTTTGATGCAGCTTTGCTTTCGCATCGTGCTAAAACACAAATTGAATGTGCTAATGAAGCCAATAGCGAAACCAGCCAAATGATGCCAACAGAAGATGAAACCGAATTAGATTATAAAGCGCCAATAACTTCGCGCTTACCCAGATAATTTTAAAGTTTTCACACAGAGATATTAGCTATGAACCAGGCGCTAGCAGGATACCTGCGCCATCTTTCTCTGGAGAAAAATTCTTCGGATCTGACAATCAAGTCCTATCGCGAGGACTTGACCCAATCAATAAATTTTTTGCGTGGCCACACTGCGCTACCAAACCTTTCCCCCAAGCAAGTAACCACCAGGCATGTTCGGGCGTTTATCGCATGGCTCACAGAGCAAAACTACTCGCGTGCAACAATCGCAAGAAGAATCGCATCCTTAAGATCGCTTTATCGCTACCTGCAAAGGCAACAAAAGGTTGACCGCGACCCAACTGATGGACTGAAAGGCCCCAAACTTGATCAGAATCTTCCCCATTTTCTTTCCCAGGAAGATATCGACAATCTTTTGAATGCACCCAAAGGCGAAACTTTAATGTGCCTAAGGGATAGGGCAATTCTAGAAACCTTATACTCCGCTGGCCTTCGAGTCAGCGAACTAGTCGCCCTTAATCAAGAATACTTGGATTTAAATGATGGAACTGCCGTGGTTCGAGGTAAAGGAAAAAAAGAGAGGATCGCTCTTTTAGGCCCACAAGCATTGAAAGCTGTTGAAGCATACCTGAAAGAAAGAAAACTTCAGAAAAACATCAAGGTCAAAGAAAACCCAGCAATATTTTTAAATAAAAATGGCACCAGACTGACCACACGAAGTGTTGGCAGGCTGCTCGAAAAATACATCAAGCTTGCAGGAATGGATTCTCGAACCACGCCCCATACTCTAAGGCATACTTTTGCGACTCATCTACTGGATGCAGGCGCAGATATTCGGGGCGTACAAGAACTGCTAGGGCACAGTAGTCTTGGAACTACCCAGATTTACACCCATGTAACAACCACAAGACTAAAAGAAAGCTACCAAAAGGCCCACCCGCGGGCCTAAAGGTTTCGAATGGAGTCGCTCGATGTTTAAATTTTTTATTCTTAAAAACAAAGCCCTTGCAAGAATGCTAATTCTCACTTTGATTTTTATCGAGGGTACTCCTATTTTTGCAGGGGAAATAGAATGGCGCACAGATTACATGCAGGCCAGACAAGAGGCTGTGCAAAAAAAGCTACCAATTCTCATCGATTTTTACACGGACAATTGCTTTTGGTGCAAGCAAATGGATCATAGAACTTTCAGGGATCCAACTCTGAATCAATCAATGACAGAAAATTGGATTCCCTTAAAAATCAATGCAAGAAAAGAACCGGCGTTAACAGAAGCCTTAAAAATCCGATCTTTTCCTACGTTGGTATTCGCTGGGCCAGAGGGAAATATTCTTGGATTTCTAGAGGGTTTTATCGAAGCCCCTGCACTTGTCGCCCAACTCGAACAGCACAAGGGTGATTCCATCACCCCGGATTGGATGAACCAAGATTATAAAGAAGCAACAGTTGCAATAGCATCAGATGATTTCCCAAAGGCTGTTTCACTTCTAAAAAAGATCATGGAAGATGGAAAACAAAGGCCCATCCAAAAAAGAGCAATGGTACTGCTCCAAGACTTTGAAAAACAAGCGACAGAAAGAATAGCCAAAGCGAAAAAGAATCTCGAGCAAGGAAACACTTCGGAATCAATCCAGCTATTTCGGGAGGTATCCAGGCAATATGAAGGAACAAATGGCGCAAAAGAAAGCAGCCAGATTCTTGCAAGCCTTGCAAATCGTCAAACCAACGCAGAGCCATTATTAATTTCTAATAATCTAGCAAAAGAAGTGCTTTCTTTGATCAAGCAGGATTGCAAGAATGCAAATTACCTTTCCTGCCTGGATCGTTACGATTACATGACTGCAACTTTTGCAGAGGCCATGGAAACCCAGGAAGCAGGGATTATTATCGCAGAAATAAAAAGCAACCCGGAATGGATGAAAGCGGCATGCGACCAGATGGGAGACAAGCTTGCGAACCTTTATTTATCCCTTGCCGATTCGTGGACTAAAAAGGGACAACCGCAACAAGCGATCTATTATCTGGAAAAAACAATCCAAACATTTCCCGGAACAAAGTATGCAGAATCTGCCCAAGTAAGATTGGCCCAACTTTTGGGACCATCTATAAGGGCAGTAGAATTAAAAAACAGCAAATAGGAATTAGCTTTCAAGCAAGCCCTTCGTCCTACCTAGTGCAGCAGAATGAAGGTAGCCATTGGTAGAAAGCATCCCTTTGGTCTGCTTGAAACCGGGGGCACCATACACGACAGGATTACCTGAAAAATCGGTCAACTTCCCACCTGCTTCCTCCACAAGAATATGCCCTGCACAAATGTCCCAATCATGAAAGGCAGGATAATTATTGGCATAGATATCGCCCTCGCCTCGGGCCACTATCGCCATCTTTAATCCTGCAGAATAAGTTTCAAGAACAGATCCTGGAGAAAAAGCCTCCTCGGCCTTGCTGATTTTCCCTGGCTTCGCATGGCTTTGAACCAATATCGCATTGTTTAAATCAGCGCAGGTTCCAACTTTGCAAGTTACATTTTCCTTGCCCGGCTGAATTAAAAAACACCCCTGCCCCTTTGAAGCGTATGTGGTTTTTCCCGTCGCAGGTTCATGCACAACACCAACAACAACCTTACCATGTTCCATCAGGGCAACCATGACAGAAAACTGATCATTCTTCATGGCAAAGCCACGGGTGCCATCAATCGGATCAACCACCCAGGTTCTAGAAGCCCCCAACGGAGATTCAGAAAGTGTGGCAGTCTTTTCCTCGGCGCAAAGAGAATCCGAGGGAAACTCTTCACGCAAGATTTTAAGAATAATTTCTTGTGACTGTTTGTCTGTTTCCGTAGTTAGATCTGCAGGAGCATTTTCATAAGGCTTTAAACTCTTATACACCTCGGAAATCAACGCACCAGCCTTATGAGCAGCCTTCAATGCAACTGCTAATTCTTTCTTATACATAATTCTCTTTTCTATTTGCTATTACTTTGCAACCATGACCGCTTGCACAGGATCAATAAAAGATTGGCTCTTAAGCTTGGCACTTTCGGTATCAATCTTCCCCTCTTGCAGCCAAATCTGGTACTTAAGTTTCAAAGGTTTTTCCTTCGTGATCTCAGTAACAAAATAAGATCCAAATCTTCCATAAGGGCGCTCACTAAACCGTGCTTCCTTGGGGTTTGTAGGACTATCAAGATACAAGGCAGTGTATCTTTTGTCATTCAGAACAAAACTCATGGCATTCCAGGGCAAATTGACATGGGTTTTCAAATCGGGCCAATTCCTACTGGCACCAGGCTTATCTTCACCATCTGGCCGAATGTAAATTGTTTCCTTGGAAGTTTTTTCAGAGACATAATTCGAGGCACGGAAATGAAACCCCGCATGTTGTGGGTCACCATCGAGCAATACGGGGCCACCAGTAGTCCGTACAACAGATTGAAATTCAACAAGCTGCCCACCTGGAACTTTGTAAACAACGAGTTGTCTTTCTTCTACAGCAAAGGTTTCCTTGTTTTTGCCATTCCAATTGATCTGGTCTATTTCAGAAGCAAGAACCGGTCCAGAATCACGGACAAGCACCTTTTGAAAAGCTTGATGGGTATCATCCTTGCAATGCCAAATATCAACTTTGACATTACTTCCATAGGTAACTTTGCTAAACCCGAGAAAAATACCACGATGGTGAGTAAATTGTCCACCAGCGCCTTTGGTAACCAAAGTTCCTGAATTATCAAAAAGATGATGAAAAGGTTTATAGGTTGCTTCTCTTTCCTTTCCATCTTTTAAAACAGGATGCACAAACTGAAGCACAGGTTTCCCTTCGAGGGTAACCTGACTTAACTCTGAGTTTTTATCTTCAAAAGAAAAACTAGGAGCATCACTTTTGGCGTCATTAGCGAACCAAGTCCCAGCTAAAGTCGCACCTTTATCGGGAATGCTAAAAGCTGGAAAAACTACAACAAGGTATTTTTGATTTTCCTTTGCAGCAAAATCAGCAGAAAACTTTTCGACCACTTGCCCAAGAAGGTTGGTAGTTCCAACCCCTGACAAAAGGCAAGTTTTAGCCTTGACATTGATGCCTGCAGGAATTGCAATTTGCACAGGTGTGCCTTGTGGGATTTTAGCTGGGCCCTTTAATTCAACTTGAAAATCCTGAGCTGCCAAACCGGACAAAAGAATAGTCATCACATTCAATAAAACATTCATCTGTCATTCGCCTTTTTATACAAAGCTTTAGTTAAGATCAAAACACAAGTGTAATCAAGGCTAAGAAAGCCCATAAAAACGCACTGCGTTATCATGAAACAACTTCTTTTGCTGTTCTTCCGATCGAGACTGAACCACTTGCTTCAAGGATTCAACCCATTCCTTGTAAGTGGCAGCAAGGGTACAAACAGGCCAATCACCGCCAAACATTACCCTATCTGGGCCAAAGCTATCCATGGTGTGATTAATAAATGGGGCCAAGTCATCTACTTTCCAAGCACCCTTGGTTGATGAAGCAATAAACCCTGATATTTTCACAACTACATTTTTTCGTTTTGCAACGTCAACCACTCCCTTTTTCCAAGCGGAATTATCCTTGCTCTTCAGATCTGGATTGCCACAGTGATCAAGGATAAAACGAGTATCCGGGCATGAATCAATCAGTTTTGCAACATGATCAAGATCGGTGCCACGTACACACAAATCATAGCTAAGATTTCTTTCCCCCAGCATCCGAATACCACGGACAAAATCAGGATTATTACAAAATCCGGGGGGAGTTGCAGGAACATGCAAAACCTGCCTGATTCCTTTGATAAATTTATTACCTTTGAAGTTATCAAGGTATTTCCCAAATTCAGGAGAGGCTGGTCTGCCAGAAACCACGGCTGCAACCATGGTTGTTTTCCCGCTTTTACAGATATCCGTGACAAACTGGGCTTCAGCAAGTTGTTGCTCAGGAGCAACATCCACTTCCATATAAACAGACTTTACAACATTAAGCCCTTCAGTTGCCTCTGCGTAATCTTTAAGTACATAATTCCGAGCAAGAGGCGAACCAACTTCAACCCAAGGAAGTTTAAATTGTTTTAAATCCCAGAGATGTTGATGAGTATCCACGATAGGTAGCATTGCTTTTTTCTCCGCTAGGACTTGAGATGTTACCCCCAAGGCAAGAGTTGATCCGATTATTGAATTTTTAACAAACGTCCTACGATCCTGCTGGTTCATTATAAATCCTCCTTTGAGTGATCCTCTTTTATCCATAAGGCAGTCCAACTCTGCAAGAACTTTCTTGGAAGTTTAATGCCTGAAGTGCCTGAATCCGCTAAAGATCATGGAAATACCATTTTCATCGCAGGATGCGATTGCATCCGCATCACGCATGGAACCACCCGGCTGAACAATAGCAATGACGCCTGCCTTTGCAGCCTCGTCGACGCCATCCCTAAATGGAAAAAATGCATCAGAAGCAAGGACTGCGCCGCGAGCATTTTCCCCAGCTTTTTTCAAGGCATTCTGAACAGCATCAACCCTGCTCATCTGCCCTGCACCTGTGCCAAGAAGTTTACCGTCCTTGACAACAACAATAGCATTGCTTTTTACGTGCTTGCAAACAAGCCATGCAAACTTGAGATCATCAAGTTCCAAGGGTGAAAGTTTTCTCTTGGTAACCAACCTGGCATTCGAAAGATTTTCATTCGAAGCATCTTTATCCTGCACCAAAAGGCCGCCGTCCACTTTCCGAATTTCCATCGTTGGTTTTCTTGCAATCATTGGGCCGGTTGAAAGAAGACGTACACTTTTCTTCCAAGTAGGCTTGGTAGTAAGAATTTCAAAAGCTTCCGGGGAGAAACCTGGCGCAACCACACACTCAAGGAACCTACCTGGTTCAGCCATCGCCAATGCGGTTGCCTCATCAACTTCGCGATTTAACCCAACAATTCCGCCATAGGCGCTAAGAGGATCGCCATCGTAAGCCCCCCTGAAAGTATCCACGAGGTGCTTTGCAACAGAAGCACCACAGGGGTTATTATGCTTGAGGATAACGGTAGCAGGCCTTCCAAATTCACGCAAAAGATTTAAAGCGCTATCGATATCAAGCAGGTTGTTGTAGGAAAGTTCTTTCCCGTGCAAGATGGTAGCATTAGCGAGAGAATCCACTGGGGGATTCAATTCCGTGTAAAAAGCAGCAGTCTGATGGGGGTTCTCGCCATAACGCAATACCTGTTTGCATTTGAAAGAAAAAGAAATTTCATCAGAAAATCCTTGATTCAAATGCGCCTTGAAATACTGACTGATTGCATGATCGTATTGGGCGGTATGGGTAAACGCATCACTAGCAAGTTTTTTTCTGGTAGCAAGGCTAACCTTCCCACCGGTGCTTTTAAGCTCTTCAATGATGGCACCGTATTGTTCAGGGCTTGTAACCACTGCAACATCATGGTGATTTTTCGCTGCCGATCGTACCATTGAAGGGCCGCCAATATCAATATTTTCGACCACTTCCTCGTAGGTGCTCTCGGGATTCGATGCAACTTTTGCAAATGGATAAAGATTACAAACAACCATATCAATCGGATGAATGTCATGCTCTTTGATGGTTTTCACATGCTCGGCATTATCACGGATCGCAAGAATGCCACCGTGAATTTTTGGATGCAAGGTTTTAACCCTGCCGTCCAGCATTTCAGGAAACCCGGTAACTTCCGAAATATCAACAGCAGGAATGCCGGCATCAAGAAGGGCTTTTTTTGTTCCACCCGTCGAAATCAGCATTGCCTTGTTTTTCACAAGTTCCTTTGCCAATTCAATCAAGCCAGTTTTATCACTTACACTCAACAATACGCGATGAATAGGAATCAATCGACCATCCACGGCAAGTCCCCCGAAAATTAAAGTTGAATCCCAATATGCCAAATTCTATCAATGCGTAAAGAAGTTTCAGTATTATTCCATCAGGATCATATTAATTAAGTTGGTCCCAGTACGACGGTATACCGGTTAGATTGAATCCGGATACCCCCCACAAGATGCACTTCAAAGCCATCCGTGCCCAAATTTTGTGCTATTTTTTTCCATTGTTTATGATGAATTGCATCGGTGGGCCATAATTCCCTGGCAAAGATACTTCTAAGAAAAAGAGATAATTTCCAAGCAGGAAACTTAGACACCTCAACCCTATCAAGCACCACTTGATCAAGAACCCGGGGTTTTTCAAGTTTCAGACCAATTTTTCGAGCCAACCTTTTTTCGAAAGATGCGTATGCCTGAATATGCCCTGCAAGGCCGGCAAGAATGCCCTCAATGGCAGGCTGAAATTCATTTTTCAACAAAGGTAGTAAATCAAGGCGGATTTTATTTCTTAAGAATCGCGTTTGCTGGTTGGTGGGATCTTCCCGCCAAACGATATTATTATCCCGCAGGTAATCACAAATCTGTTCTTTGGAACAAAAAAGCAATGGCCGGCCTAAACTCACACCGCTAATTAAAGAGCGTTTAGGTTTGATTCCAGCCAACCCCTGAACCCCGGAACCACGCAAAATGCGCATCAGCACCGTTTCAGCCTGATCATTGGAAGTATGCGCAGTAAACACCCAGTTGACATTATTTTCGAGGGCAATTTTTGAAAACCAGTTATAGCGGGCCACTCTTGCATTTTTTTCCCAACTAGCTCCAATATTCAAATCAGCAGAATTCAGCTTAACGCTTGTGTATTCAACCAAAGCATCGGTCGCTCCCTGAAGTATCCCAACAAAATGACGTATAAGAACCTCATCAAGATCGTTTTCTTCACCCCTTGATGCATGATTAACATGCGCAACAATCAAACGGGCCACCGATTCTTTTTTTATCTGGCAAGCCAGGGCATGAGCCAATCCCATGCTATCGGCTCCACCTGATACCCCTACTATAATTCCTGAATTCGCATTCTTACAACTCGCAAGAAAAGACTTTACCTCAAGCAGAACAGGAGAATTAGCACTTCGGGGCTTCATTCTTTTAAACAAGCCCCTTTAGTGTTTTTAACGTCGAAGTGATATTCCCAGATCGCATGAAAGTTTCACCGACAAGAATTGCTTTCGCTCCGGCGGCCTTCAACTTTTCCACATCCTTCTTAGTCTGGATTCCGCTTTCACTTACAACCAAATAACTACTGGGAATTTTAGGCAGTAAATCAAGGGTATGATCCAGGCTGGTTACAAAAGTACGCAAATCCCGATTGTTAATACCCACCAATCGGGTGCCACTCTCAAGAACGCGAGTTAAATGGCAAGAATCATAAAGTTCAACCAATGGTTCAAGACCAAGCTTTTTTGCTTCCCCTACCAGATGTTTTAAATCATCGCCCAGAAGAACCTCTGCAA
This sequence comes from Planctomycetota bacterium, assembly GCA_009920765.1. Classification (GTDB taxonomy): domain Bacteria; phylum Planctomycetota; class Planctomycetia; order Gemmatales; family Gemmataceae; genus UBA969. Next base: position 21,623 of record RFZJ01000019.1, read on the forward strand.
TAAACAAAATTGCACTTGCACCATGAATCTTAGCTTCCAGAAGTTGATAATAATCGATAACAAATTCTTTCCTTAAAAGCGGGGTTTTTACAGTATTAGAAACGGTTTGTAGATCCTTCAAGCTGCCTTGAAAAAAATGCTCATCCGTTAACACACTGATACAATCAACCCCACTTGATTCATATTCCGTTGCAATACTTGCGGGGCAGAAACTTTCTCTAAGCACACCCGCAGAAGGAGAGGCCTTTTTTATCTCAGCAATAACACCTATTCCCCTGGCATCGGCAAGTGCATCATAAAAAGAACCAGTTTGAGGCACATTCTCCAAACTTTTTAAAAGTTGAGATTCTGGAATGTTTTTCCTGCCAAAAAAAACTTCTTCCTTCTTCCTTGCAACTATTTTGTCTAGAATTGTTTCCATGGTACTTTCCAAATTGGCTTTCACTTAACCAGGTAGTTTCGCAATTACTTGCATAACCCAATGAACGATCCCTCAGGTCATCTTACGAATTCATCCTACACAGGAAAAACTGGTTTTGAAAACCTTTCCCCCACCAAGGTCGCACTATGCCTGTTATTGCTTTTACTTGCTGCCTCCTTTGTCCCTTTTGTAATACAAAAAAGCAATCTTTTAGAAAATCAATACGGTGCGGAAATGATCGCCAAGTCAAAAGATTACAGCGATCCGGAAGAATTCAAAATATTGCGAACCCGAATAAATTTATGGACATCTGGTTTAACATTACCCCTTATCGCATTACTGTTCCCTTGGGTATTCGTTAATTACACAGAACTTAATAAAAGCGACCTGGGCTGGAAAAATAAGAACTTGTTATTTTCGCTGCAAAAAGCAATTCTGGGCATCATCACTTTTATACCAGCGGTTTATCTTCTTCAATTTCTGATTGTCAAAATCCAACTTTTACTGCCTGGGCAACATGTTGCAGATCATCCCTTAACTCAACTGGGTGGGCAAAAACTGATGACTCTAGAATGGATCATGATTTTCTGTTCTGCAGTGGTTGGTGCACCAATCCTTGAGGAACAATTCTTCAGAGGACTAATACAACCTTGGATCACTGCAAAAAAAAACGGGACTTCCATCGCTATTTCCTGCGCAATTTCCATAAGCCTAATTCAGTTTAGCGATGATTGGTACAAGGCTTTTGCATTAGCTTTGGGTGATCGATCCATTGAAAACTCATCCCAATTTCAAATACACATAACCAAAGCCTTAGCGCCATTACTTTTCAGCCTTTTTGTTTCAACTTTGATTATTATCATCAACAAAAAAAACAGGCCCAGTGCTGCAATCGGTGCAACTGCCCTGCTTTTTGGAATGATCCACGCTTTCGCATGGCCATCACCCGTGGGGTTGACATTACTCGGCGTAGGCCTGGGAATGGCTTATACAAAAACTGGAAATATCATTACACCAATAATCATTCACATGGGATTTAATTGCCTGGCGTTTGGAATGCTGATACTTCAAACGATTAAAAACTAAACGGCAGCGAGCAAGAAACAGCGGATTGCTTTGTTCCATCACACTCAACTTGAAAACTGGTGCCTAGGTCGTGATTACCTCTTCGCAGATAAGCCAGAGCAATATTCTTTTTTAGCAAGGGTGAATAAAGAGATGAAGTAACCCGCCCAACTTCGTTTCCATCTCGAAAAACCAAACTGCCTTGCTTAACCATATTCTTTTCCAGAAACAAACCAAACAATAATCGGTTGACCTGCCCACGATCACGGGCCATAACAATGGGTTCTTGACCCAGATAACAGCCTTTCGTGGAGCAAATCGCCTTAGCTGCCCTATTTAATTCTGGAATAAATGTTGTTTCTTCTATCTCCTTACCGGCTAAAGGAAACCCTGCTTCCACCCGCAAAATTTCCAGCGCTTCTGTTCCACCAGGTATTGCACCGCTTGAGGTCAAAGCTTCCCAGACCTTAACAGCCCTGCTTTTCAAACAAACAATTTCATAGGCGGGAATATTAAAATCAGGTTCAAAACGAATCTGACAAGATCCAGCATCGTTCACTGATCTATTCAAAAAATCATGTAACTCCAACTCAGGAACTTCTTCCTGAATCAACTTTGAAATCAAGGATTTTGATTTTGGCCCCACCAGAAGAAACTGAGCGTAATCTGCAGTTCGGTCAGCAAATGCAACCTGTTCGCTAATAAGGTAGTGGTCTAGATGTTCTTCAATTTTACGATTCTGACCTGGCGCACCATCCACCCAATAGGCATGTCTGCCATCGGCAAGTTGTATGTGATAAACTCGAATATGGGCAACAGCCTTAGCCTTGGCAGTAGTAAGAAAAGCTTCGCAACCGCCGCCTAAAGGCAAATCAGCAACTTGATTGGTACAAATATTATTCAGAAAAGCCGGAACATCGGGACCCGTCATTTCAATTTTAGAACGATTTGAAACATCAAATACAACAGAATCTCTTCTAGCTGCAGAATACTCTTTTTCAATATCACCAAAAGATAATGGCGGATTAGTTTCTACTCCATAAATTGCGCCCTGTGATACCAGTAGATCCACGAGACCTTTGTTTTGTTCCATTTGTACAGCTCTCTCCCGGAAAAGTCCATTTAGCGCTTTTTGAAATTAATATAAGACTTATGAGCATCGCGAATGATGGCGACACCATCTGCGTTTGACCCCAAATCGCAAAGTTCCTGCGCTGAACGCAAAGGCAATGCAAGCAATCTGCCAATATCATCCTGACCCTCAAATGTGGAAACATAGACTTTACCATGGGAGACAGCATCAACCCACTGTTTGATTAAATGAGGGGGTACCACGGAAAAAGCAGATTCACTTTTACCCAAGGATTTCATTTCGAGTTGCTTTTTAATATCATTGAGATTGAATTCTGCCTGGGCAAGTAAAACAATCACTCCGTTTTTCTTTACGATCCGTTTTGCGCAAACAAGTGCCCTGCATAATTGGACAAACCCTATTTTCTCATCAACACCACCCATCAGGGCAATTACCAAGCCAAATGAACTCGAGGCATCCTGTTTCCAGATTTCATCCAACTTCTTTTCAGCAAATCTATTTGCTTCATCCGCCCCTGCAAAAATTTCTTCGATATCGCCATTTGCTCCTTCGATAACCTGGACAAAATATGGTGCGCCCAACAACCACGAAACCTTTAGTGCTTGCTTTTTGCCTAAATCAGAATTGATATCTTCGCCAAGAACCTCTTTGGAGCAAGAAGAAATAACCTCGGAGTTTGCAAGTGCAGGAAACAAATCCGCTTCGGCACCAGAAATCCCAAAATACGGATCGTATTGCCTCTTACCCAAAACAACAATCTGATCTGCCTCAATGATAGTCCGGTTTAGATAAAGTTTCCCGATCTCATCAGAAGATGTTAAAAATGCATGACTTTTTTTATCATCCGGATTATGTACTTCAATCTTAATTTCATTAAATTCATCGGGAAGATCAGCGACCCAAGAATCCGAGTTCGTAGAAGATAGACAAACAAGGGTTACATTTTCCATTGCAACTCCTGCACCTGAAATATGCTCCAATACAGCAATAAGAATTTCTAGAAAGCCATTGAATTGGTCAACAAGAACTATCGCCAGACGGTCGTCGGGGGTAATTGCTCGTTTTAATTCCGGGTATCCAACTGGATGAGATAACGCCTTACGAATTAATTGGGGGGTTTTAGATTGCTGGGTTTTCAATTTAGGCAAAAACTCACAAACAATTTGTTCATTTCGCAACTTAAATTGCCAGATTTTCGACCCAAATGCCAAGCTGAATTCCTTCATCATTGATTCCTGCAAGTCGTCAAAAGAGCAGAACTTAACTCATCAATATATAATAGAACAAATGGACAAAAAGGCGTATGCTACTTAATATTGGTTTGTTTTAGTATCTAAACAAGCTTTTCCAGTTAGAATTAAATTGTACCCCCATGATTGAAAGACTTTAGCAATAATTGTTTATCCCTAAGTTTGAAGGAATAAAAGATGTCAGATGAATTGGCTGCGTTAAGGGAAGAAAACGAACAATTAAAAAAATTATGCTTGGAGTTGGATCAAGCATTAACCAATTCAAACTTGTCGGCAAGCATTAACAAATCTTTTGGCACCCCCATACCAGAAAGCGAATTGGAACAACTCTTAGAGGAGAAATCTGAAACCATCAGAAAACTGCACACGGAAAACCTCGAATACCAAAAAGTGATCACGGAACTGGAAGACAGATTATACGGGCCTGGTGGAGCAGATTTGGGAACTGAAAAGCCACAACAACCATCGGGCAACATGGAAGTTTCCGCAAGTATTGGAGAATTAGAGGCCAAGAAAGAAACCTTAGCCAAAGAAATCCAATTAATGGAAAAGCAGTTGTGCGATGAAGAAATAAAGGCAAGCAGAGAACGAGCAGAAATGGCAAGGCAAAAATACGATTTGGAAAGATTAAAGGCCGACCTGGAAATCGAAATTGAAAAGCATGCCAAGGATGCTTCACTCAAGACCAAAATCGATTCTATAAAATCCAGACTTCATGCTGCTGGGTCTGAACCGCTAAGGGGCTTAAAAAACGAACAGAATACCAATGAACCTGCACCTGCCCAGACACCTCCAAAAAGCATTTTTGGCAAGTTGTTTGGCGGAAAGTAGGCAAGGTGATCAGTCAAGTTTAACAGGTATTTGTATTTTCTTTCCATCACGGTCGACTCCAACCTGAATGGTTGTTCCTTTTTTCTCACCCGCCATGATTTGCATGTAAGTTTCTATATTGCCAACTTTTTTACCACTAATTTCCATGATACGATCGCCTTTTTTAATACCAGCCTTGGCAGCAGGATCACCATCGGATACTCCCTCAACAAGAACACCATCTTTTTCATCCGAGTAACCAGGGCGAATACCAAGTCTGGGCATATTACCTGCGGGCCTTGGTGAAGTTCCCCCTTTAACCTCAACAAAAGCAGGTTTTTTCTCAACCAAGGTTAAATCCACGACTATTTTTTCAACAAAACCAACGACCTTCAACAACCCATCGAGGTTGATCCTTTCAGCAGTGTCCAAGGGGGTGTGATACTCGGGATGAACACCGGTCCAGAAAAACAGAACCGGAATTTTCTTCTCGCAAAAGGACGCATGATCACTGGGCCCGAATCCACTTTTTTTCTTTACAAATACAAACTGTGATTCTGCGTTTTTCTTATCAAGCAAGGGTTCAAAAATTTCTGCAGTACCAGTGCCTTCAAGAAGGACTTTATCTTTCTTGGTATCAGTATCCTTGGAAAGCCTTCCGATCATGTCAAGGTTAACCATTGCAGCGATTTCATTGATCGGAATCAAAGGATTATTGACAAAGTGTGCAGAGCCAAAAAGCCCCAATTCTTCGCCACTGAATGCCATGAAAAGAATCTTTCTTCCCTGCCTGTTTTTAATTGAAGAAAATCTACGAACCAATTCAAGCATTCCAGTGGTGCCCGAACCGTTATCATCAGCACCATGATGAATGGCAAGCTTCTTTTGAGCGGAAAGGCTTCCCGCACCTCCGTAGCCCAGATGATCATAATGTGCACCAATCACAATAGTTTCATTCGCCAATGGGCCACTGCCTTCTAAAACCCCGGCAATATTTTTCAATGGGACAACATCTTTGCCACGGGTAAGTTTAATCTCCAAATCTGCTGTGATTGAATCAAGATTTGCACTCGCAGAAACCATCTCCTCTTCTATCAATTTTTGGGTTTGTTCAAGTGATTTACCAGTGACTGCGGTCACCAATTCATCAGCGCTGGATCTGGATAAATGAAGAGCAGGAATTTTTCCTGGGCTTCTTGCTAGGGCGGTATAATTAAATGGTAGCAATGAATCAGAAGTATCCTTGGCCGTATCCCGATCATTTACAAAAATAACAGCCAAAGCACCATGTTTTTCAGCATTTAAAATCTTTTCAGTAAGGGACGCCAACTGTTTCTTTTTACCGTTGGAGTCAAAGACTTTAGATTCTTCCTTAAATTTGGGAGCATCACGAAGAACCAAAACTATTTTGCCCTTGGCATCAATTTTCGCATAGTCATCATACTTTTTCCCATCATCCACAGTGATGCCAAAACCCGCAAAAACAATGGGGGCATTCGCTTTTCCAGCTTGTGAAAGGCCCAGGGCCTCAAAATCTTTGCCAGCATCAAGCGGAAACACTTTGTCTTGCTTTACAGATGTTTCACCACGATGCACAAACTTGAATCGCCGATTTTTCAACTGGGGATCAACCTGTAAATTAGATGATTTGATTACCAACCTTGGCTTTTCATCCAGTTTGGCCCCAGAAATACTAAAAGGTTGAAAGTACGACCCATCTTTACCCAATGGCTTCAGGCCGGCGGCCTTGAATTGCTGGCTGATGTAATCCGCGGCAAGGTCCAACCCCTTTGTTAAAGGCCCCCTCCCCTCGCAGTTATCCGAGGCTAAAAAGAAAATATCTTTCTTAACCTGAAGAAAAGAAGGAGTTTGCACATCACCTTTTTCCGCCCCACTCACAGGAATAAACAGGGCCAAAAAAGTTAACGTAAGCAAACCAACACCAAGAACGGTTTTAATTTTCATGACTTATAAACCCTTAAAAAATAAAACAAAGCTTGATTGTAATATTATTTTAGTTGAAGGCCCGGCGCAAATGCTAACCTATAATAATTCTTGGCTGCTTTTCGGGATCTGGTTGGGCCTTGGAAACGAGCTCCTTCACCATCCAGGGAACATTACCCTCCCCGAACAAAAGAAAACTTAAATTCGCAGAAAGGGTACTTTCGTCCGACCAGCCAAAATGAATTTCAGGGGGACTGCCAAACTTACTTAATTCAAGCGCGATTGCAGCAATCACATGGGAAATCGAAGAGCAGCGCGAGACCTTCAAGACAAAACGGCCATCATATTGCTCAACTTCGAGCAATGGTTGCTGATAAAACTCACTGGTATCTCCGCGGGAAACTTCGAGGAATAAAATCGGGACTTCGGGGCCGATGCGATGTTCTTTCCGAATAATCGCCTCTTTTATCAGCAATTCCCTGCGACCAGGTCGATGCGGAACAAGCACCGGAAATTCAAGATGCTCAAGTGTCTCCCAAAGAAATCTCGAACGATCGTCAACAAATTCAAACCCTAAAAATCGAAGTTCTGTAGACCTTAACAACCGTGATACAAAAGAAGAAATAAAAATGGCACCTATGAAGAAAGCCCCAATCTTCATACCTTCGGGCTTCTCAATGATCACCGCAAAAGCTGTATAAGCAAACGATATCGTGACCAAAGAAAAATACCAAGGAATACGATACAAAACATCCCCCTTGCGGGAACGGTATATCTCTATAACGGAGGCAATGCAGGCACTTAAAATCAACATCAACACACCGGTTGCATAGGCACCTCCCTGGGCACTGACATCGGCACTGAACACCCAAGTCACCAATAGGTTTACAAGCGTGAAAAGAATTACCATTGGCTTTACTGCACGCGACCACTCAGGCGCCATGCCGTAGCGTGGCAGGTACTGTGGCACAAGATTAATCAGGGCCGCCATGGCACTGGCACCTGCAAACCAAAGAATTGAAACAGTACTAAGGTCATACATGGTTCCAAAGACTGAACCAAAAGGAAAAGCTTGAATATTTGGGCTTTCGCCATGGGCAAGAAAAGATAAAGCCCTGTCTTTCGCAGAGGCTCCAGTCATATCTGAAACTGACATTAGTTTTTCAGCAGGAATCAAAGTACTTACAGCAAGGGAGGAACAAATAAGGAAGAAAGACATGATCAAACCGGCTGTAAGCAACAATTTTTTTGTATTACGAATTCGCCCTTTGGGATTATCAGGTGTATCGGATTCATCCCCTTTTATAATCCCCATAATTGCAATGCCGGTTTCAAATCCACTAAGCCCCAATGCAAGTTTGGGGAACAACAAAAGCGAAAGCACAATAATTGCTGCAATGCCTGTAAAGGGCACATGAGGGGCATGCACCAGATGCCAATGCTCTCCACCCAATTCCACATCTTTAAGCCAAAGAGTAAAATATTCGGGATGTTGAATGAGATGAATAAAACAGGTGCATATAATTATCAGGTTCAGCACCATGTAAATAATCACAATGATCACAGCCACGCCAATCACTTCAGCAAAGCCTCTTAAAAACATTGAGCCAAGTAGAACAAGCAAACCCATGGTTAAGAACAATCGCTGTTTGTCATGGTCTAAAGATTCGGAACCAAAAGGCCAAAACGAGTTGGAGATGATATGCTCTGCAGCATCAGCAGCGGAAAGAGTCTTAGTAATAACAAAATCAGTTGCAGCAAAACCAAGTAAAGTCATAACCAATGCCTTGCCCACCCAACCATGCAGGAGCTTTTCAAGCATCCCGATCGAACCTAGGCCCCGGAAAGATTTTCCAGCCACATATGAATAGACAGGGAAAGCACCAAATAAGGTGACAAGTACGACAACTAAAGTTGCAAACGGTGATAGTTTGCCTGCTGCTTCATAGGCGATGGAAGGTTGATAACCAAGTGTACTGAAATAATCCACACCGGTAAGGCACATCGCCCACATCCAAAAAGTCTGATGGCTTTTGGCGTGCTGCGATTGACTGGGATCACTCATCCTAAAACCCCAAAATTGAAAAAGAGCCAGTCTTGGCCCTACATGGATGTTATTTTATTCGTTTTAAGGTCAATCAAATAAAAGATCCCCCAATTTCCTTGAACCCAACTATTTTTGTTGGTATAAATCCAGTCCTAACAAGAGCTTACAATCTTTTTTTTGGAGTCATATAAATGGGCAACGTCACTTCTTTAAACCAAAAATGGGCCTTGGATCTCTTGATGGGCTGTTTAAAAATCAATGGAGTAACTGGCAAAGAAGCTGCAATTGCAAAGCATATAACTGCTTCTTTAATTAATGCAGGCGTTTCAAAAAACCTAATTAAGTACGATAAGGCACACCAGGAAATTCCTCTTCCTACAGAATGTGGCAATATCATCGTTACTTTACCGGGAAATGTCAAAGGGCAACGCCTTCTTTTTTCGACGCACATGGATACGGTTCCCTTATGTGCGGGCGCGGTGCCGGTTTTAAAAGGTAAAAAAATAACAGCAGCGGGGAAGACCGCCCTCGGCGGAGACAACCGAACAGGAGTAGCATGTTTGATTTATCTTGCTGCAAAACTAATGAAGGAAAATATACCACACCCTCCGATAACACTTCTTTTTACAGTGCGCGAGGAGAGCGGATTGTTTGGTGCAAGGTATGTAAAAACAGAAGATTTGGGCAGTCCTTCAATGGGGTTTAATGTAGATGGCAGAGGGCCGGAAGGCATCACCATCGGCGCAGTGGGAGCGGAAAGATTTGAAGTTGAAATATTTGGCAAAGCTTCACATGCAGGCGTTTATCCTGAAAAAGGTATTTCCTCCATCATGGTTGCAAGCATTGCACTTGCTAAAATTCAACGTGATGGGTGGTTTGGTAAAATACAAAAAAAAGAAGGCGAAGGAACCTCAAACATCGGAGTTTTCTCTGGCAAAGACATGACAAGTGCGGGGGAGGCCACCAATGTAGTCACCGACTATGTCTATTTAAAAGGTGAGGCACGCAGCCACGATTCCAAATTCATCAAAGTCATTCGCCAACATTATCAGGAGGCATTCGAGTTTGCAGCAAACCAGGTTGTGGATGATCAAAAGAAAAAAGCAAAGATCAAATTCCATTACTCTCAGGATTACTTTCCCTTTAAACTCAAAGAAAACGAAGAAGTTATTGCCAAAACACTCCGGGCATCCAAGACAATGGGTTACGAATCAATTCTAAAAACAGGGAACGGCGGACTTGACGCCAACTGGTTGGTCAAGCACGGAATACCAACCATCACCTTTGGAGCTGGGCAAAACAATATTCACACTGTGGAAGAATTCGTAGATGTGGATGCTTTTTGGCGGGGCTGTCAATTTACAGTCGAGCTTGCAAAAAGTTAGTAAATGAATGGGAAACAATTTTCGAGTCAAATGTATAAATTCGATGAAGAAAGTGGCACCACCGTTGTTTTTAATGGTTAACTGATCGAGTTTTTGCTATGCAAGAATAAGATTAGATTGCAAAAGTCTGACTAGGGAGATTTACCAGCATGTTGCGTGCCCGTACATTGGTTGAAAAATTCAATAATCGCATCTTTAGTGCAGTACATGGCAACAACATTGTCTACAACACCTGCTGGGAAGATCCTGCGCTTGATCGTGAAGCTCTTAAGTTTAATGCAAACGACAAGGTTTTAATGATTACAAGTGCCGGCTGTAACGCCTTGGATTATCTTCTTGCAGGGGCAGGTGAAGTGCACGCTGTTGATGTAAATCCCATACAAAACGCCCTTTTAGAGCTTAAAAAAACAGCGATACTGCATTTGAACCATACAGACTTTTTCTCACTGTTTGGTGAGGGAAAAAACAGTGCTGCCAAAGTGATTTACGAAAAATCACTTAAGCCCCATTTATCCATTGTCGCAAAACAATATTGGGATAAAAACATCTCCTTGTTTTATGGGAAAGGCTGGCGCAAATCTTTTTATTACCGTGGAACCTCCGGATTACTTGCAAAACTGGTCCTTACACATGCAAATGTTTTTCAAAGATTAAAAAAACCTATCGAAGAATTGCTTGAAGCTAAAACCATTGAACAACAGGGTCAAATCTACGAAAGTAAAATCAAAGCACGCATCTGGACTCCCTGGATGAAGTGGTTCCTGAGCAGAAACATGACTCTCAACCTGATGGGGGTGCCAGGCCCGCAAAAAGAACAAATCACCCACCAATATCCCGGAGGTGTTGCAAAGTATATTCAAGACTCCATCGAGACGGTGATAACGAAGTTGCCTTTCCAAAACAACTACTTTTATCGAGTTTACATTCAAGGAAGGTATACCAAGGAGTGCTGCCCTGAATATCTTAAGGAAAGTAATTTTGAAATTCTTCGTGAAAAGGTAAAAAACCTTCACATCAATACGAACACCCTCACTGGGTATATGCAATCAAGCGACAAAAAATTCTCTAAATTCATTCTCCTGGATCATATGGACTGGATGAGCAGCCATAACCCCGAAGCCCTTGCTGAGGAATGGAGTGCGATCCTTGCAAAATCGGCTCCCAACTCCAAAGCCATCTTTCGCAGTGCAGGTATCAAAGTTACTTACCTAGACCACTTGAAAGTCCATTACAAGGGAAACAAAGTAGAACTTGGAACACTATTAAAATACGACACCGAACTAGCAGCAAGACTTCACCCAAATGATCGGGTGCATACCTATGCCAGTTTTTACATCGCAGAGTTGCCGACCTAGGAAAGGATCGCATGGGTTTTATTTCAGACTTAAAAATAATGTACCACCTGGTTTGCGCAAAAAACACAGGTACGAACCACGAACAACGATTGGAAAATTTTTATTCCAGCCAGATGAACCATTACGATGACTTTAGACGCAGATTGCTTCATGGGAGAGAACAAATGATGGGGCTTTTGCCCCTTGAAACTGGTGCAAACTTGATCGACATGGGTGGTGGAACAGGGAACAATATCGAAGCACTTGCCCCCAGGTTAAACAGCATCAACTCCGTCACGATCGTGGATCTTTGCGAATCGCTTCTAAATGTTGCAAAAAAAAGAATTGAACAAAAAGGCTGGAGGAATGTTTTCACTGCTCATGCCGATGCAACGCAGTTTAAACCAGATTTTAGCCTGGCAGATGTCATAACTTTTTCCTATTCGCTAACCATGATCCCCAACTGGTTCGATGCTGTCAATCACGCTTATTCACTTTTGAAGCCAGGTGGAATCATAGGTGTTGTGGATTTTTATGTTTCAAGAAAATGGGTGAACGAGAAAAACATAAAACACTCTGCCATTACAAGGGCTTTCTGGCCCAATTGGTTCGCTTACGACAACGTATTTTTATCTCAGGACCACCTGCCCTATCTGCAAAGCAAATTCAACTGCTTAAACCTGTTTGAAAAAAAAGGCTTCGTACCTTACATGCTTGGGCTAAAAGCCCCTTACTATATATTCATTGGCCAGAAACCATTAACATCAGACTGATTCAAAAACCCATTTTCCTTCAGCATTTCTTACGCCTCGATGAACAGCAACAACAGATTTGACAGGCAATCCACAGTGCAGATGAGGGAACAACCCCAACCCCGCGGCTGGTGCTTCTTGTACAAAAGATCCTAATTGCCCGAGATTTATTTCCAGCGCCAAAACGCCCTTTGCTTTGGCATAAAACTTATTGGCCGCCCATTCTAATTGATGGTTGTACGAGAGATGAATAAATCCTTCGGAATCATAATTTGGCGGGTAATAAACCTCATCTTGAAAAGATTCCCAAGCAATGGATTCCACCAGTAAAAATGCGCTGGGCATTGGAACAAAATCTTTCTTTAATCTGGATGAGGCAACGGTGTACCAGAAGAACGCAATCGTTCGAGATCTTTTTTTACCGCCAACTGATGGGGATTAATTTCCAACGCTCGCTGATATAAAACCAAAGAACGATCAGGCCTGTTCAGCTTTTCGTAGACAAAAGCAAGTTCGACAAGAGTTCTGGTATCGGAAGGGTCGAGAGAAAGAGCCTGCTGGTAACGGGATTGCGCCCTGGGCATATCACCGGCTGTTTTCCAGATCCAACCATCCTCTGCATAAGCTGCAGCGCAGTTAGGGTTTTTCGCCAGCCAGTCTTCAATACCTTTGACCGCTTCTTCCTGACGGTTTTGGTTCATCAGCAATACAGTTAGTGCATGCCTTGCCCCTGCATGATTTGGGCTGCGAACTATACATTCCTTGTAGCATTTTTCGGCATCGTAAGGCCTTTTGAGATAATCATAAGTCTGACCTAAGTTATAATAAATCCCAGGGTCTGCGGGCTGCAATTGTTGTGCAGCCAGAAAACTTTCCCGTGCATCGCTGTAACGACCCATCTTAAATAGTTGCATACCATCATTGTGGTAGTCCTTGACCAATTCTTGATTGGTCTGGTTGCACCCAACAATGCCAACAATTATTATCAAGACCAGCCACCTAAACATACGATCCTCCAGATGATGGCTTCATAGATAAAAAGAAGATAAATGGGAAGTCGAGTTTGATTTGATTAAAATAAAACTGGTTGCAAGATTTAGAAACAAGAGACTAAAAACCCGATGACTAAACTTTTGACTTTTACCTATAAGCTTATTGCCCTTAGCTGCATCATCAACATAAGCCAAATTGCCCAAGCTAGCGACAAGTCCAGTTCACCTCTTTCAATCAGGGAATTAACGGACATTGGGTATTTTGAAGGAGTAGGCAAAGATACTGCCAAGCATAAACTCGACCTTTTCCTGCCACCGAACCCAGAAAATGCGCCCGTCTTTTTTTTCGTGCATGGTGGCGCATGGGTACAAGGAGATAAAAATTTCTTTGGAATTTATTCAGCCATCGGTAGGCTTGCTGCCCAAAACGGAATGATCGGAGTTGTAATCAGTTACAGGCTTACTCCCAAGGTCAAACATCCCTCGCATGCAGAAGATGTGGCCCGAGCCATTGCATGGACAACAAAAAACATCAAGAAATATGGCGGCGACCCTGAAAGAATCATCCTTTGCGGCCACTCTGCTGGAGGACATTTGGTCAGCTTGGTTTCCTGTGACCCCAATTATCTCAAAACTGAAAAAGTAAACCCTAGCTCGATCAAAGGGGTTATTTCCATAAGCGGTGTTTACGAAATACCCAAAATCCTGCTGGGAAATGTATTTGGAAATGACCCCGAAAAAAAAATCAAAGCTTCGCCTATCACTCATGTTCGAAAAGATTTGCCCCCATTCTTAATCTTATGTGCAGACAAGGAATTGCCTTTGTGCACATCTGCAGATTGCAAGAAATTCCAAAAAGCTCTTGAAGAAAATGGGAACCCGGTAAAATTCCATGAAATTTCACCAAGCAATCACATGAAAATGGTTTTTGATGCTGGCAAGCCGGAAAAACAAGTTGCAACCCTCATTCTACAATTCGCCAGACAAGTACTTAAACCAACCCCGACACCATGAATCCCACGGCAATTCCAACCATTGGCAGACTTGCTCCCTCTCCAACAGGTGCACAGCATGTAGGTAATGCAAGAACTTATGTACTTGCATGGCTTGCTTCCAGAACAAAAAATGGGAAAGTACTTTTACGCATGGAAGACATCGATTCTCCTAGGGTTAAGAAAGGTGCAGACACCGAAGCTGTGCATGATTTACGCTGGCTTGGTCTTGATTGGGATGAAGAAATCCTGGTGCAATCCACAAGAATCGATGCTTACCAAGATGCACTCAAGGAATTAGCACTCAAAGAATTAATCTACCCCTGCACCTGCACACGCAACGATGTTTTGAGGGCCGCCAGCGCCCCCCATGAAGATGGAAAAGAAACCATTTACCCAAGAACCTGCGCCCACCGTTTTGCTTGCGATGCATCAGGGCTTTTAGATAAAAATTATTGCTGGCGGTTTCGCTGCCCTGCAAAAGAACCTGATTTCATTGATGAATTCAAGGGCCCGATAATCGGGCCTGCGAAACAGTTTGCAAATGATTTTGTCGTTTGGCGCATGGCATGCGACACTTCTTTATCCCAATCCTGGCCCGCTTACCAACTTGCAGTCGTCGTTGATGATGCATTTCAAAAAGTCAACCAAGTAGTTCGTGGTGATGATCTTGTCTCATCCACACCCAAACAAATTCTACTTTATCAAAACCTTAATCTTACCCCGCCAGCGTTCATTCATCTTCCTCTTGTTGTTGGAGAAGATGGCAAGCGGCTTGCAAAAAGGCACGGTGATACAAGGCTTTCTGCCCTTAGGCACCAGGGAGTAAAACCTGAAAGTTTACTTGGACTTATAGCTTATTCTTGTGGCTGGACGAACAAACCAATGCCTGTTACCCTGCGAGACTTAATGCCTCTTTTTGATTTGAAAAAAATCCCCAACAAACCTTTCGTTTTAACAAAAGATCTACTTAAAGGGATTGGATATGAACCTTAAATTAAGCAGCTTTTCGTGCTAGCAAAGATTTTTGCCAAGCAACCTGCCTGGTTAATCCTTCTTCCAAAGAAACTTTAGGTTGCCAGCCAAAATCCCTGATTGCCTTGGAAATATCGGCTCCTGTAGATCGCTGATCACCGGCACGAGCCTGTTCTTGTTTAACTTTGGCTTTACAGCCTGTGATTTTTTCAAGTCTATGAATAATTTCCCACACTGAGGCTATTTCGCCACCTCCGATGTTATAGGTTTCACCATCAGGGGAATTAATTGCTGCTATGGTTGCATTAACACAATCAGAAACATAAGTATTACCACGCGATTGCTGCCCATCACCAAAAACAGTAATAGTTTCACCATTAAGCAAGGCTTTGATGAAAATATTGTAGCCCATGTCAGGCCTTTGCCTTGGGCCATAAACCGAAAAATACCTTAAAACAGATAAAGGCAGATTGAATTCTTCCCTAAAAGCATGACAAAGATTTTCCGAAGCCAACTTGGTAACCCCATAAGGCGAACTAGGCTTGGTGGGCATGGATTCATCGCCCGAGCTAAATTTGCCATAAACGGACGAAGTGGAAACATAAATAAATTTTTTCAAAGCCCCGGAATTTCGCAAGGAATCAAGAAGCCTTTGGGTTGCAAGCAAGTTGCAGGAAGAATAAAGGTTGAAATTTTTCCAACTAAGCACCAGGCCAGCCATGGCTGCAAGATGAAAAACAACCGAAACATTATTAGTAACATCAACTAGATTGTCTTCGCGCAAATCCAGTTCATGGAAAGAGAATTTGCTTCTTGATTTGAGTGAAATCAAATTATTTTGTTTAATTTCTCGCGGGTAGTAAGGAATAAAAGCATCCAAACCTACAACTTCATGACCCAAGTCTAAAAGTTGTTCGCAAAGATTGGAACCGATAAAACCAGCAGCACCAGTGACCAAGCAACGCATGGGAGTCCTTCCCCATATTAAATATTCAACCTATTTTCCGGCATCGTGCCAGAATTTCCCACGGGAGGCTATCAAGATTTGCTTAAAGGTGCAATGCAGAGATTTCACGACTTTAAATTAAAATACCAATCAAGTCTGGCGGCTTATAAGGTGTGGATAGCCCAAATTGTATTAAACTTATTATTTTTTAATTTCTGAGCGAAGTTTGAGTTCGCCAACCCAGTATTCTTCTGATCGTAATTTTTCAACAGGCTTTGCGCCACAGCAACCACCATTACATCCGGATTTATTCGAAATCTTTCTACCCAGATAGCAGGCAGAAAAAACCACGATGATCATTACTACGACAGATTGCCAATCCATGATTTAAAGCCTCTGAATTTAATGCCTTCTATAAGAATAGCATACCAACCTGAAAAGTTAACAATGCAGCCAAATAAGCCAGGCTAGTCATGTAGACAAAAGTAAACGCAGGCCATAACCAAGTACCTGTTTCCTGCCTGATGACCATCAAGGTGGAACCACACTGGCAGCAAAGAGCAAAGAAGACCATCAAGGAAAGAGCAGAAGGCACCTTAAACAATAAAGGTTGATCTGGATCATCATTCCAGTGAGCCTTCTGGAGAATTTCCAAGAGTTGTTGTTCATCTTGGGTATCTTTACCAAGGCCAAAAACAATTCCCAAAGTACCCACCACCACTTCCCTTGCTGGGAAACTTGCAAGAGTGGCGACACCAATCCGCCAATCCCAGCCTAGAGGTTTGACCACGGGCTCGATTGATCTCCCTACCCGACCCAGAAAACTATTCTTTTTCCAATCCAATAAAAGGGCATCCTGCTGCTCCTTATTCTCGGTCGCAGCAATGAGTTCGGGATAATTTTCACCTGTCGAAGAAACATATGGAAAATATAAGACGGCCCATATTAGCACCATGGTGGCAGCGATCAAAGTCCCCGCCCTTTTCAAAAACGACAAGGACGCCTCGTATATTCTTGCAAAAACAACAGTAAAAGAAGGCATTTTGTAAACAGGAAGTTCCATCAAAAAGGGTGCGCCCTTGCCTTTTAATATCGTGCTTTTAAATAGCATGGCAGCAATTGGTGCAGTAATAAAGCCGATGCCATACATCAAAAAAAGCACAAATCCGGGAAACCACCAACCATAACCTTCGGTCAAAAACGCTCCGATGAAAAGCACATACACAGGCAACCGTGCAGAACAACTCATCAAGGGTGCAACCAAAATAGTTGCAAGCCTGTCCCTTTTATCTTCAATAACCCTGGTCGCAAGAACCCCGGGAACAGCACATGCCACGGAAGAAAGAAGTGGGATAAAAGATTTCCCGCTAAGCCCGCATTTAGCCATTACTCGATCCATCAAAAATGCGGCACGGGCCATATAACCACAGTCTTCAAGAATTGAAAGAAAACCAAAGAGGATGACAATCTGGGGCAAGAACACCACCACACCACCAACGCCCTCTAACAACCCATCAACCAACAAACTTCGAAACATCCCCTCAGGTAGAAGGCTTTCCAACCCCTGACCCACAAAGTTTTTCCCTTCTCCAATCCATTCCATCAATGGCTTTGCCAAAACGAACAAAGCCGTAAACATCAAAAACATGATCAGAAAGAAAAAGAACATGCCAAGGACTTTATGCGTAAGAATCCTGTCCACCCTGTCCGTAAACCCAGTCACCTTATTTTCAGGTTTCCGTATGCAAGGCTGCACCAACTCACGAATCCAGGAGTAGCGACTTTTAGCTTCGATGCTAACCAAATTAATTCCAACCGATTCAAGCGCCTTTCTGCCTTCTAAAATGGCAGGGGCGAGGCTAAGGGCCAACTTCCGCTCAAGTTGCTGGGCCAAAAAACCATCGGTTTCAAAGAGCAATCGCCCTGCTAGAAATAGTGAGCCTTTATCACCCAGAAGACCAAGGATTTTTTCCCTATTGTTTATCACCTCCGGCAAAAACAACGGAACCGGGGGCATACACTTTTCGGTTTGCAATGAAACAATTGCATTTTTCAATTCGTCCACACCTTTGCGCTTCGAAGCATGAATTGGGACAACAGGTATTCCTAATTTTTCTGAAAGGGCTTTAAAATTAATCTGAACCCCACCTGCAGTAGCTAAATCCACCATGCTTAGTGCCAATATCACTGGCAATCCAGTCTCAAAAGCCTGGGTTGCAAGATATAAATTTCTCTCCAAATTTGAAGCATCTGCAATGACCAGCAAGGCATCCGGCACCTTTTCCAGCGGATTTAATCCGAGCACCAATTCAACGGAAAGAAGTTCATCAGGGCTGCGAGGCGCAAGGCTATATGTGCCTGGTATGTCCAAGATTTCAATTACACTGGATTGATGAACAAAGCTGCCTTTTTTTATTTCAACCGTAACGCCTGGGTAATTCCCCACCCGATGATTGAGCCCTGTAAGGACATTAAACAACGTGGTTTTACCTGTATTGGGATTTCCCAGCAGTGCGATTCTAAATGATTTTAATGGTGGTGTGATTTCATGCATTGGTAAAAAACCATCTAGAAAACTTGGACTGTAACCCGAGCCGCCTCGGACTTGCGTATACTCAAGCGATACCCCTGCACTTTAATTTCCAAGGGGTCACCCATGGGAGCGGAAGCAACTAATTCAAAAGGTTCACTTTCAATTACTCCCATTTCCATCAACCTCTGGGCGATTGCATCTTCTCCCTTAATTGAAGAAATAACGCCCTTGCACCCTATCGGTACTTGATCAAGCGTAGGCATGAAAAAGATCTCTGGAGAAAAAGAAGATTACTTGTGAGGGGAGAAAATCAAATAACTGGGCGAACCATGATCGTGCAATCTGAATAAAGACACCCCAAACTGAGCCTTGATTCACCAATTTTGAGCAAACATGTTTGCCCCTGCTGCAACATGCAAAGTTTACAGCCATTCATCACACCTAACTCAGAAAGGCGAGAGACAATGTTTGGGTTACCCGAAACATTTGTAACTTCGGCCCATTCGCCGGATTCAAGCATGGTTAGAGGGATATCATTCATACTATTAGCAGTTCCACATCTTGTTGAGATTGCGTCTCACAATCATCTTAACCTACTGTAATCAAAGGTCAAGCATTTTCTGCTCTTCAATAAAAAAACTATTTCTCTTGCTTCTAAACACCAGTAACTATACTTATGTATACATAGTGCTGAAGGAAGGAGTACGAACTTGAACGACAATCCGCTCTACGATCTCCACGCTTTATTGGACAACTTGGTCCAGGAATTTATGGCTAAAGCTTCCTTGCATCAACCTCCCATCGATGCCGAGGCTCTCTCCAAGGCCAAAGCCTGGCAATTACTTGATCTGGATGCGCCATCTATCCACTCAAAAAAATCTGTCCAGGTTTTCGATCCGAAAGAAGCGGAAGGTTCAGATGTCAAAAAACAATGGCTTGCCGCCCAGACCCTTGCTAGCTCTCTACAAAAAGAAGCCAAGGTTCGCTGGGAAAAACTTAATGGCAACCAACCTGCCTTCGGTATTTCTTTCATCAATCTTATCGCCCAGCGCATTCTTGTACCCACACACTGGCTAAAAAGCCTTGTTTTGAAGTTGGATTACGATTTGCTGGAACTTAAGCGCATTTTCAAAACCTCCGCTTACGAAGTTATCGCCTTGCGATTGCTCGACCTTGAGAATCCATGCATCATTACAATTGTTGACAATGGGCACATTTTTAAGCGCAAAAGCAACTGCTGCAATCCACCTAAAATTCTTTCTCCAACCGAAGCCATGGTTTTAGACTATGTCCACGAAAACAGCAGAACCAAAAGGATAAATGATCAGGGTTGGCAGGTTACGGGTTGGCCTGTTCATCAACTCGATTGGCGCAGGGAAATCCTGCGCAGCATCCCTCCTGAATTTCCAGATTAACTAATTCCCTCCTTATCAATGCCAATTTCATAAAACATTGGATATCTAAAGCATTTTTGCTGGCAGATACTGCAATCTGTGATAAAACATTATTTCTTGCCTGCTATTTTCACCAAGGAGTTTACCGATGAACTTGTCTCGTCTTTTTGCTTTCACTCTCGCATCTTCCTTTGCTGTTTTTTCCTTAGGGCTTGCACAAGATCCAAGCCAAACCGATGCCACCAAGGCTGGCCCAGATTTTGCCCTTCAAGGTGAATACGAGGGATCCGCAACCTTAAATTCCGGTTCCAAAAAGTTTGGTGCACAAGTCGTTGCCAAAGGCGATGGCAAATTCATGATAAAACTTCACTCTGGTGGACTGCCCGGCCAAACCGGTTTCGATCCCAGCGTAAAACCCATGATTCTCACTGCCGCCACCAAAGATGGCAAAGTTGAAATCACAGGTAAGGATATTTCAGGCACCATTCAAAATGGCAAGCTAAGCATCAAAGACAACATGAAACTTGATCTTGCAATGGCAAAAGTTGAACGGACTAGTCCAACCATCGGAAAAACTGCACCCGAAGGCGCCATAGTTCTGTTTGATGGCAAAAACGCAGATGAATGGAATAATGGCAAACTTGTCGAAGGCAACCTTCTCAACAACGGAATCACGAGCAAGAAAAAGTTCACTAATTTTACGATGCACATGGAATTCAGACTTCCTTACATGCCCAAGGCTTCTGGCCAAGGCCGTGGTAATTCTGGCCTTTATCTGCAAGACCGTTACGAAGTTCAAATTTTGGATAGCTTTGGCCTCGAGGGTAAAAACAACGAGTGTGGTGGAATCTACACACAGTTTGAACCTAGCGTTAACGCCTGTTTTCCTCCCCTTGTTTGGCAGACTTACGATATTAATTATGTAGCTGCCAAGTTTGATGAATCTGGCAAAAAAATTGCCCCTGCTGAAGCAACAATTTACCACAACGGCATCAAAATCCATGACAAGATTCAATTCAAGGGCTCTACAGGTGGTGGCAAACCCGAAACCAAGGATGCGGGGCCCTTTCAGCTCCAAAACCACGGCAACCCTGTTTATTTCCGCAACATCTGGGTTTTGGAATCCAAATAATACTAATTGATACATAATCAAAAAAAGCCAGAGCGATTCGCCCTGGCTTTTTTCTTTTCATCATTAAACAACTTCAAACAACAAGACAATTTTTTATCATTTCAACTCAATATTTCTTATTTAAAACCGTCGCTTCACCATTAATTGTGCGATAAGATAAACTAAGATATTTATTGACTACAAAGAGTAATGCCCAAATTTTCGATGTCTAGGTTCCAATAATGATTTTAACTTGCAAGCGATGTGGCAACACGAACCCATTAGAAGCATCCTTCTGCTTTTTCGATGGCCAGTTGTTACAAAATGAAAATAACCCATCACTCTCTAAAAAGCCCGAACTTGCAATTCCATTTGTTTTTCCAGGTGGCAGAAAATGTGTCAGTTTTGATGAACTGGTTTTAACCATCCTTGATGAATGGAGTGAATCAAAGAAATTACTTAAGGACGGAGCTTTTGCAAAGTTTTTTCAAAAAATTGGCAGGCCTGATCTTTCCGTCCGCTCCGAAAAATGCAGGGTTTTCCCAGATGCAGACCTGGGTGTTGACGAACTAATCAATTGTCTTCCCGTTTCCATTGATTTAAAGCCCGAACTTCAAACCGAAACCGAAAGGATCAATCTTGGTATTTTAAAACCGGGCAATGATCGAGATTTATACATTCAGCTAAAAAACACCGGCTTGGGAATGATCAAAGGCTCTGCTGTTATTAATTGCCCCGATTTCTGGATCACCTTGGGCGATGGTTCAGGTACCAACCAGAAAGCCCTGCATTTCATCAACGAATTTAAACTTCACGTAAGAATCCAAGGCAAACGACTCAGGGCCTCCGACAAAACCCTTAATGCAAAAATCACCATTGAAACCAATGGCGGTTCCCAGGAAGTATTGATCACTGCTGAAATTCCTGTAATCCCTTTTTCCGTCGGCTGCCTTGCAGGCGCTATATCGCCAAGAAAACTTGCATCCTTAGCCAAGGTAAACCCAAAAGAAGCGGGAAAATTATTTGAAGATAATTCGGTGCAGGATTGGTATAAAAGCAATGGTTGGACCTACCCAGTTCCGGGCCCCGCAGCTTCCGGGGTTGCAGCAGTGCAACAGTTTTTTGAAGCTCTTGGGTTAGTCGAAGCCCCACAAGTTTTCCTTGAACCCAGATCCCACGAATGTTCAGGAAATCCTGGCGAAAAAATCAGCCTGACCTTCACCATCTTTAGCAACGAAAAAAGGCATGTTTATGCACACGCAACAAATACCCCCACGGCGCCTTGGATAATTTGCAAGCCTACCGATTCAGAAAAAAACAAGGCTGTAATTACAGTCGAAGTCCTTATACCTGATTATCCTCCCGGCCAAGTGGAAGGTAGAATCAATATTTTCTCAAATGGTGGAAAGGTATTCAGACCAAGAATCTATTTAACCATATTGGGATCTGCCAACATATTGCCGCCTCCGCTTCCCGTACTAAAAACCCCACCGGCAGAACCAGACATTACTTTAAGTCCAATTGGAACCCCAGAGCCCAATGAGATTGAACCCTATAAATTCCAAGGAATGCCTGCAATAGTCCTAGCAGGTCTTTTAATTCTTGGTATATGTGCAGCAATTACCCGGGATGTGCTTTCTTTCTCAAAACCCATGGAAAACAATGATGGCTTATCCAAAGTACTCAAAACCGAAAAACCAGATATGAACCCGTTGGTGTTTCTTACCTTCAATGAAGCCGACACACAGGTTTCTTTTGGTGCCGGCCTTACTGCCAAACCAACCGGCGGAAAAGCTAAAGCCAACAATGTAGGAATCCAAGAGGCACACATGTCTTTTTGCATTCACACAAAGCCGACCGATAAAAACAGCAAGGCTAAACGACTGATGCGCGACACGGATGGTTTCACAAATAATGCCGTTACTCGTATCAATGGGAACGATTGGTTTTTTGGACAGGGCCCACTCAAATTCCGTGAAAAAGCATCTCCCGAATTCATCCTTGAGGCAAACAAGCACTACAACGGCCATTGGCTCAAAATGAAGCAAATTATCCCCGAAAGCGAAACCCCCTTTCTAGGCAAAGGCTACACGTCCGTTTGGGCAATGACTAATCCTTCTGTTGAAATAACACAAAGCCTAAGAATCATACCTGGGGCCCAAACCAACAAGTTAGACACCGTCCTTGTCCGCTATAAAATTGAAAACAGGGGTAACAAGAATCTTAACATTGGATTCAGAACCCTTTTAGACACATTCATTGGCAGCAACGATGGTGTCCCCTTTTTAATTCCGGGTGATTCCGAACTATGCAGTTCCAGCAAAATCATGAACGGTGCAAGTGTTCCAGATTTTCTTCAGGCGCTTGAAAATAATGACCTTAACAACCCGGGAACTGTTGCCAACCTTAGCCTTCTAAATCCTGGATTGGAAAAACCCTCCAAACTAACTCTGGGATGCTGGCCTGATTATCGTCTAAACAAAATTTTAACTGATGGCGAGAAATGCAAGGAAGCTTTTACTCTGTGGGATGTACCTGTCGGAAAAATCAATACTCTTAACCCCGCTGATTCTGCGGTCACCATGTATTGGGAACCCACTCTTGTACTTCCATTTAAAACCAGAGAAGTTGGCTACTCTTATGGATTGGGTACTTTTGCGGGTAGCCAGGGCCAGGGCCAGCTTGCTCTTACTGCTGGAGGTTCATTCCAACCCAATGGCGAGTTCACCCTTACCGCTTATGTTTCTAGCCACTCCTCAAAAGACACTCTCGACCTGATCATCCCAGAAGGTTTCAAACTACTGGAAGGCTCACCTAAAACCCCACTTCGCGATTCCCAATCCAAATATGCCATTTCATGGAAACTAAAAGCTCCGTCTTCCGAAGGCGACTTCTCCTTTAAAATTCAGTCTTCAAAAAACTTCAAGGAAGAACTTGAAATAAGAATTCGTAAAGCAATTCTTGGTGGCGTGTTCGGCTAAACTAGGGATTAAAAATTGTGTCTCTTCGATTATTTGTAATTTACTGTGCACTTATTGGCGGGCTCTGCTCCTATGCGGGCTGGGCCATGGGCCTCTCTATCACTTCAGAAGGCTTCTTAAGGGCAGCATTAAAAGGCCTTTTTGCTGGCACCCTAATAGGCGCGGGATTAAGCCTGCTAGATTCCATTTGGAACAGCCGGGGCATCCTTTTCACATTTTGTCATTCCTTGGTTGCTTCAATTTTTGCTGGCGTAGGCGGATTTCTTGGTGGCATCATTGGGGAATTTCTTTTCAACATCCATAGCTCCCTCATTATTGCTGGATGGTTATTCACCGGGCTTCTAATCGGCATGGCCATTTCTGCATTCGAACTACTTATTTCATTAAACAATATCCAAGCAAAAAACTTTGCAATTTCCAAAGCTTTAAAATGTATGGTTGGGGGATCAATGGGCGGGCTGTTGGGTGGAGGAATTTTTTATTCGGTTTTATTACTCTGGGTGGCACGTTTTGGACCTGGTATATTCTGGACTCCCGCAGCCATTGGTTTTTCTGTTCTGGGAATTTGCATCGGGCTTTTCATCGGGCTGGCCCAAGTTTTGATTAAAGAAGCGTGGGTTAGGGTTGAAAACGGCCGCTGGCAGGGTAAGGAATTAATCCTTGCAAAACCTGTTTCTGTAATCGGACGCAAAGAAGGCTGCGAAATCGCCTTGTTTGGCGATCGCAATCTTGCCCCCGAACATGCCTGCATTAGAAAACGCGAAAACGGTTTTTATCTTGTGGACCTCGACAGTCCGGATGGAACTTATCTAAACAAAAAAAGAATGCGGGAAGAAACCGCTCTTCAGTCAGATGATATTATCCAGGTAGGCGCAACCAAGCTAAAGTTTCTTGAAAAAACTAAAAGCCATAATTGATATTCTAGTTTTTCAAACTCACGTTCTTGTAGTTCAGTTTAAACCGACCCCTAGAGGTTTCAGGAAATGTGCAAGCCTGGTTCGGGCCCTGAATAGTCTCATTTTAACCGCTGCACTTTTCAAACCAAGCTGCTTTGCAATTTCAACTATCCTGCAATCTTGGGTGTATCGCATTTCAAGAATCTGCCTATCCTTCGAATTCAACTCCCCCAGGGTTCGATTTATTTTGCAAAACAATTCGGCCTGCTCAAATACTATTTCAGGAGGCACCGCATGGGAATCCAGTTTTTCAAAAACTTCAGGTGCCATTGTTCCATATTTATAAAAAGAGCTTTTACAATAATCTTCTGCAAGGTTGCGAACAACTTTACACAACCAAGATCTTTCAAATGTAACAACATTACCAAGCGTCAACTCACGCCAATAACGCATAAATGCTTCCTGTGTCAGGTCGTTGGCAGCTTCAAAGTTGAAACATCTGGAGTATGCCGCCAGCCATACTTCGTTGCGACATAATGCATATATTTTAAGAAATTTATCCTGCATGCTTACCTCCTTTCTTTCATCAAAAGCTGATGCCTATGCTTAATACGCTCCAGGAATGCAAAAAGTTCAGCAATGCGGAAGAAAAGTGCGTGCTAGTCCTATTTTTGCACCCTGAAAAGGTGCAAAAGCTTATAGAGCGAACCTGCTCTTAATAAAACCAAGAACTACTTCTTAAAACGTTATTAGAAAAAATGATCACTCAGGAATCCATGAATCCTCGGGCTTGATGCTAAGGCAGAATTCTGCGAGAAGAATTGCTGCGTAATCAAGGTCTTTTAAACTAACTACTTCAACCGGGCTATGCATGTAACGATTGGGAATCCCTATCAAACCCATGGCAACGCCTTCGCCCACCGTTTGCATGGCGTTGGCATCGGTGCCACTCCCTTTCGGAACACCTCTTATCTGGCTGGGTATACTAAAATCCCGGGCGACACCCATCATGCGATCGATTACTTTAGGGTTAAAATTCGGACCACGATGAATCACCGGGCCTCCGCCAAGTTTAACTTCACCCAAATTCTTACGATCAGTTCCTGGCGTATCTGTCGCATGGGTAACATCGACCGCCAATCCTACTTGCGGAAGGATTGCCTGCGCACTAGTCGTGGCCCCACGCAGGCCGATTTCTTCCTGAACCGTAGATACAAAATGAATATCTATGCTGGGATTTTTTTCACCCACCAACCTCAGTGCCTCCATCACTGTCCAAACTCCCACCTTATCATCCATTCCAGGCGAACAACCCAACCCATTCAACAAATCGCAATACCCAAGTCGAACTGTTACCGTGTCACCAATCATTACCAAAGCTTCGGCTTCTTTTTTATCCTTGACCCCAATATCAACCCAAACATCAGCAAATTGGGGAACCTTATTGCGTTCGTCATTGGTCAGAAGATGGGTTGCCTTACGCGAAAGAACCCCATTAATCGGACCGTCCTTAGCCCAAACCGTTAGGTGCTGCCCAAGCAAGATCTGCATATCCCAACCACCAATCGGCTGCACATAAAGAAAGCCATTTTCATCAATATGCTGGATCATAAGTGCAATCTGGTCGCAATGGCCCGCAAGCATGAGTTTCTGGGTTTCGCCCTGCCCCGACCTCGAGCCTTTTTTAACACAGTGCACATTTCCATGCCGATCAGTGCGAACTTCATCAGCAAATTTACCTGCCCATTCCCTGACAACTTTTTGAATTTTAGCCTCGTAACCCGAAGGACTTGGAGTTTCGAGCAGGGTTTTAAGGAAATTCAACGATGAATCGTTCATATCTTTTGTTCCATTGCACCAGGAATGAGCCCGGACCACCTGAATTAAAATCTACCTAAATACCACAAACAGTAAAATTACTATTAGCAAAAGACGCTGAAAAGGGTAATATAGAATTGCTAACTGGCTTATAGATCCCGCCAAGTAACTTTTGGTTCCATAACCTTTAGGATACATGCCATGACAAGTTTTCAATCAATCCTCCGCAATTTAATTGCCTATACCATAACCGCTACATGCATTGGTTCAGCTCTCCCACAAAACGCATTTGCAGAACCACCCATAGATGTCGCAAAGAGAACCGAAATTTTAGGAAAACCCGAAACAGTCGAGGTTTACCCAGCAACGATCAATCTAAACAGCAAACGCGCCTTTACCCAGGTTGTTGTTACAGGAAAATACGCTGGCGGCCTTGTGCGGGACCTCACACCATTTTCCTACCTTTCCATCGAACAACCAGATATCGCAAAAATCGATGGCGCCAGTATCGTCATGGCTATCAAAAATGGCTCGACCAAGCTAAAAGTGACAACTGGGGCAACTACCACTCTGGTTCCTGTTAATGTCACCATGACCGAGAAGCCTGACCCTGTTAGTTTTCGCCGGGAGGTTATTGCTGCAATGAATGTAGGCGGCTGTAACGCAGGGGCCTGCCATGGAACCCCCTCTGGCAAGAATGGTTTCAAGCTAAGCCTAAGAGGGTTTGACCCCGCTGCAGATTACCTGCAATTAACCCGGGATGTTTTGGGACGTCGAACTTCCCCAGAAGATGCAGATGCTTCTTTGATGTTGCAAAAAGGTTTAGGCAGGGTTCCACACGAAGGCGGTCAACGCTATCACCCCCAAGCCGAAACCACCCGCGTCATTCGCACCTGGCTTGCTGAAGGCCTTAAGGATGATGCACCCACCTTGGGAGTGCTTAAGTCAATCGATGTTTATCCAGGAGCTCGTATTTTTCGGGCTCCCGCAGCCTGGCAGCAACTCAGCGTGAAGGCCAACTTTGCTGATGGCTCTTCCCGCGATGTGACACCTCTCACTGTTTTCACCAGCAGCGATACATCCATTGCAGATGTCAACAACCGCGGCTTGGTCGAATTCAAACAGCCAGGGGAAATCGCAATCCTCGTTCGTTACCTCGAAGAACTCGTCAGCGTGCGCTTCACCTACCTCGACAACCGGGTTCAATATGCTTGGAAAAGCCTGGTTCCCAACAACTTCATTGACAACAACATTTTCAGCAAACTTGAACTTCTAGGTATCCCACCTTCCGAAAATTGCTCGGATCAGGAATTCCTGCGCAGAGCATACCTCGACTCCTGTGGTATTCTTCCAACCGCCAAGGAAACACTTGACTTCCTCGAAAGCAAAGATGCACAAAAGCGATCGAAGCTTGTGGAAGCCCTTACCCTCAGGCCCGAGTTCTCCGATTTCTGGACACTCAAATGGTCCGATATTCTTCGCAGCAATCGTAAGACCATCCAAGTGAAGGGTGTGCATTCATTCCAGCATTGGGTCAAGGAAAACATTGAACAAAATGTTGGAATCGATCGAATGATCCGTGACCTGATCACCAGCACAGGCAGCGCTTCCAACAACCCTGCAGCAAATTACTACCGTATCTCTCGCGACCCCCTGACACTCGCAGAAACCACCGCCCAACTATTCCTTGGCTTCCGCATGCAATGCGCAAAATGCCATAATCATCCATTCGAACGATGGACCCAGGATGATTACTACTCCTTCGCGGCCTTCTTCGCCCGAGTGAAAGTTAAAAAAGATAATATCGATGTCGGCCCAGATCCAAAAGTTGCTGCGGGCGAAGTGGTTTACGAAGACCGCGCAGGCGAAGTCACCCAACCCCGTAGCGGCAAAGTAATGGCTCCAAAGTTCCCTGGTGGCGCAATCGCAACTTCTGAAAACGGCAAAACCCGCAGAGAAGCTCTTGCGGATTGGCTTACCAAACCAGAAAACCCCTTCTTTGCAAAGTCTGTCGTCAATCGAATCTGGTTCCATCTCATGGGCAAGGGAATTGTAGACCCAGTCGATGATTTCCGCGAATCCAACCCTAGCGCAAACGATGAACTTCTCGTCGCCCTGGCACAAGATTTTGCAAAGAGCGGCTACGATTTCCGCCATCTTGTTCGTACCATCATGAACTCCAAAACCTATCAACTAAGCGCCCAACCTACCAAAGATAATCAGGAGGATGGCAAGTACTTCTCGCACGCAAGCACCAGGCTTCTAACAGCAGAACAACTGCTCGATTCCATTTGTGCAATCACCGAGGTTCCTGAAAAATTTGCTGGGCTTCCTCTGGGCACCCGTGCCACCCAGTTGCCAGATACCGAAGTGAACCACCTGTTTCTAAAAACCTTTGGCCAACCTGCCCGGGAACTCGCTTGCGAATGCGAACGAGAATCCGATAGCAACCTGGCCCAGGCATTGCAGCTAATCAATGGCCCGACCATCAACGAAAAAATCCGCAATGCTTCAAATCGCATAGGCAGACTTATCAAGGAAGCCAAAAGCGACAAGCTCATTCTTGATGATCTTTACCTCGCAACCCTCAGCCGAATGCCCACCGCGGAAGACTACAAAGTTGCGAACGATCATCTCGCAAAATCCAAGGAAAAGCGACAAGCATGGGAAGACATCCAATGGGCGCTCATCAACTCCAAGGAATTCCTCTTCCGCCACTAGGATTATCATGCAATCCGTCCTATCTGCCTCGAGTGTGGTACTTGAAAAATCCACACTCGAACCAGGCCATGTAATAATCATCGACGGCTTGATTTCCGAAGTTTCAAAAGGCCCATACAAAGGCCCAATCCAAAACCTTCAACACTTCAATGGATTCACCCTCTGCCCCGGCTTCATCGATCTGCATGTGCATGGTGGGCAAAACGCCGACTTTATGGATGGCACCCCCGAGGCATTCCATACCGTATGCAAAGCCCATCTAAAACATGGCACCACCAGCCTGCTAGCAACTTCCACCGCTGCGACCATGCCCTCGATTCTTACATTTCTTGAAACCTGCAGGGCCAGCAAAAAAGCAAACTGGACCGATGCGGCATCCGTGTTAGGCGCACATTTCTATGGCCCTTACTTCTTCACTGAAGCTCGCGGTTGCCATCCTGCCGAGCCAATAATTGCCCCAACCCCCGCCCACTTCAATCCTTTCCTCGATTATGCAGATACCATCGTCACAGCAAGCGTTGCCCCAGAATTGCCAGGCGCAGAGGCTTTTGTCAAAGCCTGCCTCAATAAGAATATCCGCTGCAATGCAGGACATTCCCACGCAACTTTTTCGCAAGTCGAAACTGCAGTTCAATGGGGGGTACGCCATGTTGATCACTTGTTCTGTGCCATGTCCGACCGAGCCAGACTGCGTCTTACGCAAACCTACCCCATGCGGGGTGGCTTACTCGAAGCTACGCTTTTCTTCAACGAACTCACCACCGAAATAATCGCAGATGGTAAACACCTTGCAGATGACCTTTTAAGGCTTGCGTACAAAATTAAAGGCCCCGACTCCCTCGCCCTGGTGACCGATGCCAACCGGGCCCTCGATATGCCCGATGGCGAATACATCTTTGGCAACAAAAATGAAGGCTGCACCATCCTGAAACAAGATGGTGTTGGCCTTATGCCCGATGGCAAAGCACTCGCCTCTAGCGTTGCGGGAATGGACCACTGCGTTCGAACCATGCGCCATGCAACCAAGGCCCCCTTACCCGAAATCATCCGAATGGCTTCCCTCACACCGGCAAAAATCGCAGGCTTCGACAAAAGCCTGGGCAGCATAGCAACCGGAAAAATTGCAAATCTACTCATCCTCGATCAACATCTCCATGTATCCAAAATCTTCCTCAAAGGCTCCCCCGCAACCATTTAACACAGCCTTTTCCGTTTCTTTTTCTTTTTTTCAGATTCTTCCCACAACTCCCTGCCCTCTTCCCTCCGGGAAAAGGG